>CAIWVX010000099.1 GCA_903916205.1 uncultured beta proteobacterium | reverse complement strand
GCTATAGCTGTTGGCGGCAGTCCCCTCTTTCACCGCGTAGATAGCCAACGTATGGGCATTGCCGAGGGTGTCATAAATCGACAAAGCGGTGGACCAGTTATAGGTCGTCGTTGCCGGTGTTTTCCCAGAAGCCCAGACGGTCGTCGGACTGCTGGAGCGTGAATCCAAATTGACCGAAGCCTTGACGCCGGTAAATGCGCCGCCCCCCGCTCCGGTTGCTACGGGACTCTGATCGCTCGCATCCATCTTGAGTTCGGTCGGTGTCGACTTCACCACTTTGCCGGTCGAAGCGTCCACTGGGTAACCGGTCAGAACACGGGCGCGGTCATCGACGATGTAACCATTTTTATCCAGATGAAACTGCCCATTACGACTGTAGGTCAGGCTGCCATTAGTGCTCATACGGTAAAAGCCATCGCCGTTGATTGATATATCAAGGGGATTGTTGGTGGTGGTGATGTTGCCCTGAGTAAAACTTTGCATAATGGCCGAAGTGCTGGTTCCGATACCCACCTGCGCCGCACCGGTACCTGATAGCGAGTTCGCATAAACATCGGCAAAGTGCGCCGAAGCCGATTTAAATCCGACCGTAGACGAATTAGCCACGTTGTTGCTGGTCACATCCAGCGCTTTAGACGAGGCATTAAGTCCGCTTAAACCTTGTTGGAAAGACATGTGCTTCTCCCGAACCTAAAGAATTTGTTGTACGTTTTTGAAATCTACGGTGCCCAAGGGGCCGAGATCCAATAAGAAGCCGGTGCTGGATCGAACAAGCGCAGAAACCGTGCCCACTTGGAGCGTATCGGCACTGACCGACTTGCCGCCTTGTACCGCCTCAACCGAGAATTTGTAGAGACCATCCGTGGCCGTCGTCCCCGCTGCCGTTGTCCCATCCCAAGCAAAATTAAGCACACCGGCTTTTTGCGCGCCTAACACCTCGGTCTGAATTTCTTTGCCGGTGGAATCCTTGATATGTATGGTCACTTGATCGGCGGCTCCTGACAGATTGATTCCGCCATACGCCGCACCACTCGCCAGATTGAGTTGAGTTCCCGTAGCCGTCACTTTCTTGCCAATCATCGACGCGGCTTGCATGGACTGACTGTTGCCAACACTATCGACCAGCGAATTTAAGGTGGTATTGAGTTTCTCGATGCCGGAAACCGTACTCATTTGCGCCAGTTGGCTGGTCATCTGGGCATTGTCCATAGGATTTAGCGGATCCTGATTTTTTAGCTGCGTCGTCAGTAATTTGAGAAAGCGAGTTTGCTGTTCCTCTGCACTCGTGGTGGCGGTCGAACTGGTACTACTGGTTTTCCCAGCCGCATTGATCTTCGCATAAATGTCGCTGGCGCTACCGGTGGTTTGAACGGTGCTCATTTTTGTCTCCTATTCCATTTCTTTTTACTGGCCAATGGTCAGTGTTTTAAGCAGCAATTGCTTGGCCGTATTCATAATTTCGGCGTTGGTTTGATAGGAGCGCGAGGCTGAAATCATGTTGACCATTTCATCGACCGCACTGACATTGGGCATCATCACGTAGCCTTTTCCATCGGCGGCTGGATTACGCGGGTCATAAACCATGCGCCCCGGACTGGGATCTTCGACCACCTGTTTAACGCGCACCCCTTGCGATACCTCGCCATTGGCCGGGGTCGCTTCAAATACGACTTGCTTGGCCCGGTACGGCTTACCATCCGGCCCGGCAACGCTGTCGGCATTGGCGAGATTGCTGGCCACCGCATTTAGGCGCATTCCCTGCGCGGTCATGGCGCTACCCGCAATGTTGAAGACGTTAAATACGCTCATGATGAGTACCTCTGAATCGCTAATAAGGCGAACGCATTATCAATTTTACTGACCACGGAAACTCCACACAGGCGATTACACACTGAGCCGTAATGCAATTCTCGTGCCATAAGCCCTAAGCGTCGGTGGAAAATTCAAAAATCACCTTAGAGATAGCGCGACGCCGCGTAAACAGGCCCCGCATCAAACCACTTGAGAACGCAAGCCATGCCTTGTTCTGACCGATTTCCCCTGCGATCTCGGTCGCTCTGCCTCGGGTGGGTGAATGTTGGCCGCCGCCAATAACGGCAATTAATGCACTTTGCGCCGCTTCGTCAATTATTGCCGTGCCATCGGCAATAATTGCCGCCGCCTTGCGCCCGGTTGGCCCGGTCAGGCACAACGTAATAACGTAACACTTCGCTATCGCCGCTTGATCAGGCAAAATAGGCGCATGAACTTTATCCCTACCCGCGATTTCTTCAGGCGATTCATCAGAATAGGCTGGCTGCTCTGCACACCGCTGATCGTTATGGCCCAGCAAAACACCCTCTACAACACCCTCGAAGATTTTGTTCGCACCCAAACGCAAGGCTCGCCGGGCAAAGTGGCCTTTACCATCAGCCCGCTTGACGCCCGCACTCAACTCACGCCCTGCAACGCTTTCGAGCCTTTCATTCCTCAAGGCGGCAAACTCTG
>CAIWVX010000098.1 GCA_903916205.1 uncultured beta proteobacterium | reverse complement strand
GCGACTTCTGGCTCGAAGGCTACCAACATCACGCTCCTTTGACGGTCCCTATGGCGGTTTAAGGAGGAAATAATATCCACCTGATAGGCACGGTTTGGGTTAGTTTTGCGTGCGCAAATTTTTTGCGCACGCCGAATTCCGCTCAGGTATCAACGATTGTCCGCGTTAGCAAACAGGAGGTTTTCAAACCCTACGGCTAACCTCCACCGCAAAGGCGCAAAGAAAACCTTTTAACAAACGGTTCCTTTGCGTTTTCTTTGTGGCACCTTTGCGCCTTTGCGGTGGATTTTGATTTTTTCACACATTTCAGCCCCCGCGTTCGCAAACGGACTCAATAGTTACGTTTCAATGTTAATAAAGCCTTAATCCTGTTTTGTTACACTGTGCGCCTCTCCCGCTGAGTGTTCTTATGTTAAAAAAACGTCTCTATTTCTTAGTTTTCCCCTTGGTGGTCGGGTTTAACCTAGTGGCTGCCGTTGAACCGCTCTCGCTCTTGCCCGCTCAGATTAAATCGCTGGGCATCGAAACTGTCACGGTGGGTGAGCGCGGGGAGGAGCGCCCCGGTGCGAGGAACGGGACGTTGCCTGCGCGGGTGTTGGTGCCCAATGAGCAGATGCGGGTGCTTACCGCGCCGGTTGGCGGGCGGGTTGAAATGCTGGCGGTGGCGCCTGGTTCGACGGTTAAACGGGGGCAGGTGGTGGCGCGTTTGGCGAGTCCGCAGGCGCTTGAGCTACAGCGTGATGCCTTGCAATCGGCCAGTCAGGCGTCGTTGATGCAACAAAATTTGACGCGAGACGAGCAGTTATTTGCCGAGGGTTTGATTGCCGAATCGCGGGTGCAAGCGACGCGCTCGGCGGCGTTGCAAGCCAGTGCGCAAGCCAATGAGCGACGGCAGGGTCTGGCGCTGGCGGGAATGGCCGTGGGCCAGTTGGGCGGGCCGTTGATGCTGGTGGCTCCGATTGACGGTGTGGTTTTGGAGCAAGGGGTGCAACTGGGGCAACGCGTCGAAACGTCGGCGTTGATTTACCGCATCGCCAAATTGTCGCCGTTATGGCTGGAAATACAGGCGCCGTTAGACTTGGCTAGCGGGTTGCGTGAAGGCTTGGCCGTCACGCTGATTGATCATGACGTGCAAGGCAAACTGATCGCTATCGGGCGCTCAGTGGATCCCGCCAGTCAGACCGTTTTACTGCGTGCCTTGGTGAGCCAAGGGGCCGAAAAATTAACGCCGGGTCAGGTCATCGAAGTGGAAATCGCCCGTGCCAATAACGTCCATCAACGACTCCCGGCAACGGCCTTAGTGCGCCATGCGGGCAAAGTGTATGCCTTCGTGCAAATGGCCGGTGACGACATCCGTTTTGAACCGCGCCCGGTGCGCGTTATCGGGCAAGGCGGCGACACCGTGCAGGTCGACAACATTCGCGTTGGTGAACGCGTGGCAGTCAAAGGCGTATCCGGTCTAAAAGCCATGCTCATGGCCCCCGCAGGACGTGATTGATGCTGGATAATCTGATCCGCTTTTCGCTCATTCAGCGCCTACTCTTGCTGGTACTGACGGCGATGCTGGTCGCAGCGGGGGTAATCGCTTTCATGGGTTTACCGATTGACGCCTTTCCCGACGTTTCGACAACGCAGGTCAAGATCATCCTGAAAGCCCCCGGCATGACGCCGGAGGAAGTCGAAGCCCGCATTACGGCGCCGATAGAAGTCGAATTACTCGGCATCCCCAAGCAAACCATGCTGCGTTCGATGGCGAAATACGCCGTGTCCGACATTACCGTCGATTTCGAGGAAGGCACGGATATTTATTGGGCGCGGCAGCAAATCGCCGAGCGCATCAATGGCGTGTGGGCCAGCCTGCCGGAAGGCGTGGACGGTGGCATCG
>CAIWVX010000097.1 GCA_903916205.1 uncultured beta proteobacterium | reverse complement strand
TGATAATAATTACCCTGGGGCACAAAATGAAAACCGCCTATGACGAAATGAACGCACCCGATAATTCGGTGCGTGAGAATTACCAAAGTTATATCGAGTGGTTGCGGGCAACGCCTGAGAACGTTATCGCCCAAAAACGGGAAGAAGCCGAAATTGCGTTTCATCGCGTCGGCATCACCTTTGCCGTTTATGGCGAAGATACCGGGAAGGAGCGCTTGATTCCTTTCGACATCATTCCCCGCATCATTCCTGCCGTCGAGTGGACGCGCATTGCCGATGGCTTACGCCAGCGGGTCAAAGCCTTGAATGCCTTTCTCCACGACATTTATCACGGTCAAGAAATCCTCAAAGCCGGTCGCATTCCGGCGCAACAAATACTGAATAATTCTCAGTTTCGCAAAGAGATGATCGGTGTCGAGGTGCCGGAGAAGATCTATGCCCACATTGCGGGCATCGATCTAGTTCGGGCCGGAGAGGGCGAATATTACGTCCTCGAAGACAACCTGCGTACGCCCTCGGGGGTCTCCTACATGCTCGAAGATCGCAAGATGATGATGCGACTCTTCCCCGAGTTGTTTGCACGTCAGGCGATTGCGCCCGTGGACCACTACCCTGATTTGCTGCTGAACAATCTGCGGTCGGTTTCTCCGGTTGGCGTCCACAATCCCAATGTTGTGGTGCTGACGCCGGGTCAGTTCAACAGTGCTTATTTCGAGCACGCCTTCTTGGCGCAGCAGATGGGCGTTGAGTTGGTTGATGGCAATGACTTGTTTGTCAAAGCTCAAACCGTCTTCATGCGCACCACCCAAGGGCCGCGTCGTGTCGATGTTATTTATCGCCGAATTGACGATGATTATCTTGATCCGCAAGCTTTCAACAAGGAGTCCATGCTGGGTGTGCCGGGACTCTTTTCAGCCTATCGCGCTGGCAATGTAACGCTGGCCAATGCGGTCGGTACGGGCATTGCCGATGACAAGGCGATCTATATTCATGTGCCAGAAATGATCCGCTTTTATTGTGGCGAAGAACCGATTTTGTCTAACGTGCCGACGTGGGAGTTAAGCAAGCCGAAAGACCGCGAGTATGTCTTGGCGCATTTGCCCGAACTGGTCATCAAGGAAGTGCATGGGTCAGGCGGTTACGGCATGTTGGTCGGGCCAACCTCTTCGGCGGCTGAAATTGCCCGCTTCCGCGAGAAGATTGTCGCCGAACCCGATAACTACATCGCCCAGCCCACGCTATCGCTCTCGACCTGTCCGACGTTTGTCGAGGCCGGTGTGGCACCGCGCCATATTGACCTCCGCCCCTACGTTCTTTCCGGCAAAGAAATCACCATGGTGCCGGGCGGATTGACTCGGGTGGCTCTAAAAGAAGGTTCTCTGGTTGTCAATTCGTCGCAAGGCGGTGGCACCAAAGATACCTGGGTTCTGGAAAACTAACGGGAAATCAACATGCTCTCATCCACCGCAGATCACCTTTACTGGATGGCTCGCAGCATGGAACGCGCCGAAAACACGGCGCGCATGCTTGACGTAACCTACCGCATGTCCTTACTCAAACACGGCTCGATTGAACCGCATAACGAATGGCGGGCCATGCTTTCAATCAGTGGTTTACACGAAGACTTTGAAGCGCGTTACCCGGAGCCGACCGCCACCAACGTGATGCATTTCATGACCTTGGATAAAAAAAATCCCGGAAGCATTCACAACAGCCTTTTCAACGCCCGAGAAAACGCCCGTGCCGTCCGTGGATCAATCACCTCAGAAATGTGGGAAGCCCTCAATTACACCTGGCTTGAAATGAGTAAAATGCACCCCAAAGGTATTTTAAAACAAGGGGTTTCGCGTTTTTTTGACTGGGTAAAAGAACGCTCTCATCTGTCACGCGGGATTGCCTACGGCACTTTGTTGCGCGATGACACCTTCCGCTTTTTGCGCCTCGGGACATTCCTTGAACGGGCGGACAATACCGCGCG
The DNA here is from genome assembly GCA_903916205.1 of uncultured beta proteobacterium. GTDB lineage: Bacteria > Pseudomonadota > Gammaproteobacteria > Burkholderiales > Rhodocyclaceae > Propionivibrio. The sequence goes on along the minus strand of CAIWVX010000097.1, from coordinate 3,569 downwards.
TATTCTCGACGTGAAATACCACATTCTGCTGCCCAGTTCGAGAGACATTGGCGGTGCCGCAGACTATTACCAGTGGGGCGCGATTTTGCGTTCGGTTTCGGCCTTTGAATCCTATCGCAAGGTCTATCGCGACCAGATCACGCCTAAGCGCGTCGCCGAGTTGTTAATCCTGCGCCCCGATATGCCACGTTCACTGACCGCTTGTTTGGCGGTAGTTGATCCGCTGCTACAAGAAATCAACGGATCAACGTCCGGTGAGTTATTGCGGCGTAGCGGATTGCTCCACGGTCAGTTGCGTTTTGGCAGCATCGACGACATTTTTTCCCGAGGATTGCACGAATACCTGTCCGAATTCCTTGAGCGCATTTACGATCTAGGCGATTTAATCAACACCACTTATTTCTGGTCTACGGATGAGTGATAGGTTCTGAAAAATACCGGCTCCCCCACCGCAAAGACGCAAAGAAAAGCTTTTTAACCCGTGAGTTTCTTGACGTTTTCTTGGCCTCTTTGCGCCTTTGCGGTGGCTGTTAGATTTTTTATAAACGCGGAGTGGTATTCCAACACCGACGTAGTTTCCCGACCTGAAAGTTTCCGATGACCATTCGCGTTGCCCTCAATCACCAGACCCGCTACACCTTTGATCGTTCTGTCGCTGTTGGCGCACATGAAGTGCGTTTGCGACCGGCCGCGCATTGCCGAACACCGATTCTCAGTTATTCCCTAAAGGTCGAGCCTGCGGGACATTTTTTCAATTGGCAGCAAGACCCGTTCGGCAACTGGGTGGCCCGTCTGGTTTTTCCTGAAAAAGCCAAATCACTGGCGATTACGGTTGATCTTATCGCCGACATGACGGTAATCAATCCCTTTGATTTCTTCATCGACGAATTTGCCGAAAATTATCCCTTTGCCTATCCTGATGGCTTAAAGCGGGAACTGAGTCCTTACCTTGAGGCCGATGCACCAACCCCGCTGTTGACCGAGTGGATCAAGCGAACCAAGCAGGAATTGCTCGGTAAGCCTTTGCGTACCATCGACATGCTGGTTGGCATCAACCAGCGCGTGCAAGCGGCAGTAAGTTACATCGTGCGCCTTGAAGCTGGGGTGCAAACGCCGGAGCAAACGCTCGAACTCCAGCGCGGTTCGTGTCGCGATTCGGCCTGGTTACTGGTTCAAGCCTTGCGTCATCTGGGACTGGCCGCACGCTTTGCCTCGGGTTATCTGATTCAGTTGAAAGCCGATATCGCGGCGCTCGACGGCCCTTCCGGCACCGATCACGACTTCACCGACCTCCATGCCTGGACGGAGGTTTTTATCCCCGGCGCAGGCTGGATCGGACTCGACCCGACATCCGGCCTGCTCGCCGGTGAAGGGCATATCCCGCTGGCGTGCACGGCGATGCCCTCCTCTGCCGCGCCGGTCATCGGGGCGACGGATCGATGCCAAACCACCTTCGATTTCGCCATGAGCGTGACCCGAATTCACGAAGACCCACGGGTGACTCAGCCTTACACCGAAGCCCAGTGGCAAGCGATACATCAACTCGGCCACCAAGTCGATGCCGACATGCAGCGTCATGACATTCGCCTGACGATGGGCGGTGAACCGACGTTTGTTTCAATTGATGACATGGAAGGGGCCGAGTGGAATTACACCGCCCTGTCCGACAAAAAACGTCAACTCGCCGGTGAATTGCTCGGTCGGCTGCAAAGCCATTTCGCCCCCGGCGCACTACTGCATTTCGGTCAAGGCAAATGGTATCCCGGCGAACCCCTGCCGCGCTGGGCGCTCGGCTGCTACTGGCGCACCGATGGACAAGCACTATGGCATGAGCGCACGCTGCTGGTCACCTCCGACGCCAGCGGTAAACAAAAACCGCCGGATAGCCAGCGTTTTATCAATCAACTGGCGCTGGAACTGGGGCTAAGCCAAGCTTTCGTCATTCCCGCCTACGAAGACGTAACGCGGATCATCGACGAAGAACAGCGCTGGCCAGATAACTTTGATCCATTAACCTTTGACCTTAAACAGTCCGATGAGCGTCGGCGCATCGCCCATCTTATTGAGCGCGGTCTGACCGCAGCCAGCGGCTACGTCTTGCCGCTTAGAGCCTTGCCGGCCAAGGCCGGTTCCGCCCGTTTTGCTTCCAGCCCCTGGCCGTTGCGCCGCGAGCACCTCTATCTAATTAAGGGCGATTCGCCGCTTGGTTTACGTCTGCCCTTGGCTTCTCTGCCTTGGGTTGCGCCAGAGGATAAAGAGGATGAAATCGGTCGTGACCCGTTCGATACGCCCGAGGCGCTCCCTGCGCAAAAACCGGAAACAAAATCCAAGAAATCCACGAAAAAAACCGAGCCCAAGGCCAAATACGATCCACGCGAAATCATACACACCGCCCTGTGCGCCGAAGTGCGCGACGGGGTGCTATGTATCTTCTTGCCGCCCCTCCCTTTGCTCGAAGATTTTGTCAGCTTGCTAACGGCCATTGAAGCGGTCGCCGCCCGTCTCAAATTGCCGGTTCGCCTCGAAGGCTACACGCCGCCATCCGACCCCCGCCTGAAAGAATTCCGCATTACGCCCGATCCCGGCGTTATCGAAGTCAATATTCATCCGTCCAGCACTTGGGAACAACTGGTCAACAACACCCGAACGCTTTACGCAGAAGCTCGTCTGACGCGCCTTGGCACCGAAAAATTCATGCTGGATGGCCGTCATACAGGCACCGGCGGCGGCAATCACATCACGCTCGGCGCGGCCACGCCGGTCGATTCACCGTGCCTGCGCCGCCCTGACCTGCTGATGAGCCTGATCAGCTACTGGCAGAACCATCCGGCGCTATCGTATCTATTCTCCGGCCTATTCATCGGCCCCACCAGCCAAGCGCCACGCGTCGATGAAGCGCGTCACGAAAGTCTTTACGAGCTGGAAATTGCCTTCCAGCAAATGGACGAACACCTCAAACTAGGCAAAGAAACCCCACAACCTTGGCTGGTTGATCGCCTCCTGCGCAATTTGCTGGTCGACCTCTCGGGCAATACCCATCGCGCCGAATTTTGCATCGACAAACTGTACTCGCCAGACAGCACCAGCGGACGCCTTGGCCTCGTCGAATTCCGTGGTTTTGAAATGCCGCCGCACGCCGAAATGTCCTTGCTGCAAATGCTCTTATTGCGAGCGCTGGTCGCCCGTTTCTGGAAAGAACCCTACCGAGGTCAAGGCGGCAGCCCGCTGGTACGCTGGGGCACCGAACTGCATGACCGCTTCATGCTGCCGCATTTCGTGGCGCAAGACATGCGTGATGTGGTGCTTGACTTGCAACGCGCTGGCTATGCCTTCGAATTCGAGTGGTTCGCCCCTTTTGTCGAATTCCGCTTTCCCCGTTTTGGCACCGTCGTCTATCACGGCATCGAGATCGAACTGCGCCAAGCCATCGAACCTTGGCATGTGCTCGGCGAAGAAGTCGCGGCAGGCGCGACAGCACGTTACGTTGATTCCTCACTCGAACGGATGCAGGTTACGGTGCGCAACCTCAACGATAATCGCCATGTGGTGACCTGCAACGGTCGCCCGCT
>CAIWVX010000096.1 GCA_903916205.1 uncultured beta proteobacterium | reverse complement strand
TCATTGATGCCGTCCCCCAAATAACCCACGACATGACCACGCGCCTTGAGCGCCAAAATGATCCGGTTTTTCTGGGCCGGATTCACGCGACAGAATAGATTCGTGCCTTCGACTTTGGCCTGCAACGCGTAGTCATCAAGCAGCGCGATTTCTTTCCCGGTGAGCAATCCCGTCACTGGAATCTTCAACTCGTTGCAAACATGGCGGGTCACCCGGTCACTGTCTCCGGTCACAATTTTGATGGCCACACCAACGCGTGACAGTGCGGCCAGCGCCGATCCCGCACTTTCTTTGGGCGGATCAAGAAAAGCCGCAAAGCCAACAAGAATCAGTTCCGTTTCGTCGCTGACCACGGCATGGGGATGATTTTGTGGAACCTGTCGCCAGGCAATACCCAGCGCCCGGTAGCCCTCCTCCTCCAGCGCGTGATATTGGTCGCGAATCACCTCCAGCGCGGCCTCATCAGTTGGCGCTGGCGATTCCTGGCCCGCGACTTCATAGTGCGTACACAATCCGACAATTTCATCCGGCGCACCTTTGACTACCAGCCAACGTGTTTCACCGTTATCAATGAGCACTGAGACGCGACGGCGTTCAAAATCGAAGGGCACTTCGTCAATCTTTTTCCAGGTGCCCATTTCAATGTGCCGATGTTCGAGAATGGCTTCATCCAGCGGACTTTTCAGGCCGGTCTCAAAAAAACTGTTGAAATAGGCCAATTCAAGGACTCGTTCGCTGGGTTGACCTGACGGATCAACATGTTTTTCCAGACGGATTTTTGCTTCGGTCAGTGTTCCCGTCTTGTCGGTACATAAAATATCCATCGACCCTAAATCCTGAATCGCCGAGAGCCGCTTGACGATCATGTGTTTTTTAGCCATGCGCATCGCGCCACGCGACAAGGTGACCGAAACGACCATCGGTAACAGTTCGGGAGTCAGCCCAACAGCGAGGGCCACCGCGAACAGGAAGGAATCCAGCCAAGGTTTGTGAAAATAGGTATTTACCAGCAACACGAACATCACCATCAGGAGAGTCAGCCGCATGATCAGCAAGCCAAAGTGGCGCGTCCCCAGTTCGAATGAAGTCGGCTCCGATGGGCGAGAAACGCTGTCGGCGATTTGACCAATCGACGTCTCCCCTCCGGTTTTAACCACCTGCATGCGGGCGCTACCACTGATAACCGTCGTTCCCATGAATACGGCGTTGGTTACCTCCTGCAGCTCCGTCGCTGTCGTCGGCAAAATGCCTGGATGTTTTTCTACTGGGTAGGACTCCCCCGTCAACAAGGCCTGCTTGACGAAGAAATCACGCGCTTCCAGTACCCGTCCGTCGGCAGGGATCATGTCACCGGCAGAAAGCATAACTAGGTCTCCCGGAACCACCTCGGCAACGGCAATCTCTATCGGCTGACCATCGCGCAGCACATTGGCTCGCAAGGAAACCGACTGACGCAACTTTTCGGCAGCGGCGTTAGCGCGGTATTCCTGAACAAAATCGAGCGTCACACTCAGCAGAACAATGCAACTGATGATGATGAAATTGGTCATTTCACCGGTGAATGCCGAAACCCCACTGGC
>CAIWVX010000095.1 GCA_903916205.1 uncultured beta proteobacterium | reverse complement strand
TATTTAAATGACGAAATGAAGCCTCGAGCCGACAGAAATGGCTTTGCCTTAGCATAACAATATGGACAAAAAATTATTGATGTCGCTTCGACCTTATCATTTAGATGTTTTTTTTTGACGCGCACGATCAAGCTTTCAATACTAGTCATAAGTGGGATGAATCGAGATAGGGCATGTTAGAGCATGTCCCCAAGCGGCATTCTCCAACCGCCTTTTAAGCTGACAACCAGCCTGTCGATAGTAACTCGTTTGATTGTCACTGACCAGCAAATTGGTCTGGTCGGGTACTCTGAATGTTCGGCTGTTAATCCATGCTTCAGGAGCGTACGCGACACCGTCTGCCCCTACCACTAGAGTCCGCAAACCCAAGGATTTTAGATAGCACGTAAACCCTTGACGACCTCTCTCCAATTTATGAGCATCACGCTTTGTACGGGGAATATCGCGACAACCGCAAAAAGACACAAAAAGCTCTCGATTAATCAGCAGGGCATTGGAACGCAAATGAGGATTAGGCGATGCGGGGAAACTACTCAAGTTTCGGCACAACTGCATGAGATTTAAAGCAAGGCGAGTTGGGTAAAGAGCTAAACTAGAAATATTTGGTTCACAAAGGGGCCATGTGAAAGACATACTACCCCAAGAACCCGTTGCCCCAACAGCGCCAACCCCAGACTCCAACGCATGTTGCCGCAACAACGCCAACCAGCCCACCACCCTTGGGCGACTATGTGTATTGAGCAGACACAAAAAATTTTCGTTGACCACTGGCGCAATACGCATATAAGCCCCCCAGTCATAGCCGTCATCGGGTAAAGTCACCAAATCCCCCCCCATAGTCCGCACCTGATTCGTCAGACTCGACAGCCCCGACACGGCATTCCACCCCTTTGCAACAACAACCAAACGATGCGGGCATCCAGGTGGAAATTTTCGATAAGCATCGAAAAACGCTTCGGCGGCAAGCAACCCTGTGCCTTCACCGCGAGCGATGTAGATGACAGCCAAGGTCACAGCAAACAACTCCGGCATTGGGCAGTACGCCACCAATCAATGGTGTCGGACAACCCGCTATCGATATCAAACTTTTTTCTCCAGCCCGTCGAAGCAAGGCGCGTAACGTCCGCCAAGAGTAAAGTTGGCTCGCTGCTGGATAGGGGTGTGCGCAACTGAATCAGGTCGCGTCCGTCAAGTTTTTCTGCAATCCTTTCGACAATTTCTCCAAGCGTGGCGGCTTCCCCAGAGGCAATATTCACGGAGCCTTGCTGCGGGCTTTCGAGCAGCGCGATAAAGGCCGACGCCACATCTTCTACATGTAAATAGTCGCGCGCTAGGCTAGCATTGCCACAGTTGGCGGATTCACCTCGTAGTAGCGCTCTAATCACCGACGCCACCAGCCGCTCGGGATTTTCTCGTGGACCGTAGAGGGAAAAAACACGCCCCCATGCACAGGACAATCCTGTTTGTTTACTCCAAGAACGGAGCATTAACTGTAAGGCGTTTTTGTAAGTTCCGTACAGGGTCGCCGGGACGAGCGGCGTCTGATCCTCAACGCAAACACGGTGACCCCATTCATATTCTGCACACGTTCCTGCGGCCACAAGACGCTCCCCACCCGACTCGGTGAATTCTTGAATCAGGGCCAAACTGCTCTGGACCCAATTCAGATTTTCCAGCGAGGTCCAGTATTTGCCGTGTTGGGTACACCAAGCCAGATGGAGCAGATGAGACGGCTTTACAGTGCGGACAAGCGTCCGTACTTGTCCGATGTCGAGCAGGTTAGTCTGATGCCATTGCACGGTGACGGTGTCGGCTTGCGGCACCGATGAAACGGCATGAACTTCATAGCCCTTGGCGTGCAACTGCGCAAGGCAATACTGCCCGATGAATCCACTGCCACCAGTGACAAGGACTTTCATCAGAAGATGCGCAATGCAGGAACGGCCACGACGAATTTGCCGCCCCATTCGCGAATGAACTCGTTGGTCTTAACGACTTCGTCGGCAATATTCCAAGGCAATATCACCACAAAATCGGGTTTGCGTTCGCGCAACGCCTTCGGGGCTAGGATCGGGATATGGCTGCCTGGCATGAATTTGCCCTGTTTCGCGGCGGCCGCATCACAAACGAAAGGCATCAAGTCGGGTTTGACTCCGGCATAATTCATCAGCGTGTTACCCTTGGCTGCAGCGCCGTAAGCCGCTACTGATTTTCCTGCCTGCTTAGCTTCGAGCAGGAAGGCCAACAACTTGTTCTTGACCTTGTTAGCTTCACGCTGAAACCGCTGGTATGTCGCAAGGTTCTGCAAACCTCCGGCAATTTCCTCGGCCAAGATGTGCACCACGGCCTCGCCGTCGGCACGCGGGTCGTCAGCGTGACACCCGTAGACTCGTAGGCTACCGCCGTGGGTTGGAATCTGCTCGACGTCACACACCCGCAAGCCGGCTATTGCGAAAATGGATTTGACAGATTGAAGCGACAAATAAGAATAATGTTCATGGTAAACCGTATCGAATTGGTTCAGGCGCACTAGGCTGAGCAAGTGCGGGAACTCAAGTGTCACCGTACCTGCCGGTTTTAGCGCGGTTTTCAGGCCTGCGGTGAAGTCATTGATATCAGGCACATGGGCATAGACGTTGTTGCCAATAATGAGGTCTGCTTGTTTCCCTGTCTGCACAAGCTGGTTAGCAAAACTCTGCCCAAAAAATTCGCGTACCACCGGTATGCCCGCTGCCTCGGCAACTTCCGCCGTACTGTTGGTCGGCTCGACACCTAGGCACGGAATGCCGCTAGCCACAAAGTTATTGAGCAGGTAGCCGTCGTTCGATGCCACTTCAATAACGAAACTGGTCGAACCAAGATTTAGCCGCTTGCTAATCATCTCGACATACGTGCGTGCATGCGCGAGCCAAGTGCTGGATGTGGAAGAAAAATAGGCGTAATCCTTGGTGAACAACTCGTCCGAGCGTGCGTAATCTTCAGTCTGCACCAGCCAGCACTTGTCGCAAACAAAAAGTTTGAGCGGAAAGTATGTCTCAGGCACCTGAAGGTCAGCCTTGTTCAGGTAGGCATTGGACGGCGGAGCAAAACCCAGATCTAGAAACACATGCGCGAGAGGGGATTGGCAGTGACGACAATTCATACGGCTATTCCAGAGAATTTTTGACTAATCAGTGGGTGCTGCTTGTCCCGTTCGGACAAGTCTGCCACCGGCAAAGGCCATGTCAAGTTTAACGCAGGGTCATCGAACCGGATTCCACCTTCTGCGGACGGTGTGTAGCTCGCCGTGTGCAAATACAACAACTCGGAATCCGGCTCCAGCACCTGAAAACCATGTGCGCAGCCCTCGGGAATGAGCAGCATCAAACTATTGGTGGCCGACAGTTCCTGTGCATGCCATTGCAAGAAAGTGCGCGAGCCTTCGCGCAAGTCCACTGCGACATCCCAAACCCGTCCCTTCAAGCAACGTACCATTTTTATTTCAGCATGGGGGGAGCGTTGGAAATGCAGGCCCCGCACAGCCCCGACGACCGATGTGCGCGAGTGGTTGATCTGCTCGATATGACGCGCACCAAGGGCATCGGAAAGCTCGCGCTCACAAAACAGCCGAGCAAAAGCCCCACGCTTGTCCTGGAAGGCTTGCGTCTCCGCAACAAAAACACCCGCAATGGCCGTGGTAATAAGTTTCACGCTAGTTGGCCCAGTCCATGTTCTTAACCTTGGCCGCTGCAATATAGTTAGCCAACTGCTGACGGGTGAGCACTTCGCCATTTTTTTGGTACGCACGGTACCAGTTGGCCGTTTGCCGGAGACCTTCATCCAGCCCCCATACCGGATGCCAATGCAGCAAGGTGCGCGCTTTGGTACTGTCGAGCTGGAGCAAACCGGCTTCATGCGGCCGGGGTGCTTCGGTCAGATGCCAGCGCAGCCCATCCCAACTCTGGGTAAGTTTGGACAGAACCGTGGCGACCGTTTGGTTGCCGGTTTCATCCGGGCCAAAATTCCAAGCCTCGGTGAAGCCAAGCTGTCGCTCAAGGAGTCGTTGTCCGAGCAACAAATAGCCGGACAGCGACTCCAAAACATGCTGCCAAGGCCGTGTAGCATTGGGTGATCGAATTTCTACGGACTCACCGCGCACACCGGCGCGGACCAAATCGGGAATGAGACGGTCTTCAGACCAGTCGCCGCCACCAATGACGTTGCCTGCGCGCGCAGTAGCCAAGAACGGTGCGCCATCACTCCGAAAATAGGAATCGCGGTAGCTGGCCGCCACCATCTCGGCACCGGCCTTCGAAGCCGAATACGGATCATGGCCACCAAGGGTGTCATTTTCGCGGTAACCCCACAGCCACTCCTGATTTTCGTAGCACTTGTCGGTCGTCACTACAACGATAGCTTCGACGCTGGCCACATGACGGCAGGCTTCGAGTACATGGGCCGTACCTTGCACGTTCGTCGACCAGGTCGTCAGCGGATCAGTATAAGAACGGCGCACCAGTGGCTGCGCCGCCAAATGGAACACAATCTCGGGCTGGGTTTGATTCATAACCTTCTGCACGGACGCATAGTCGCGGATATCGGCCAGATGCTCCTTCAAGTCCAGTTCAAGCAGTCGCCAGTGATTCGGTTCAGTGTCGGGCGCCAATGACAATCCGACAACCTCGGCCCCAAGTTGCTGCAACCATAGCGCCAGCCAACTGCCCTTAAAACCGGTGTGCCCGGTCAGCAACACCTTGCGCCTATTAAACGCGCCGCCAAAGAGGCTCATCTCCAGACCTTCCACGGTGCCTTACCCGCTTGCCAAAGATCCTCTAGGTGCATCTTGTCGCGCAGCGTGTCCATAGGCTGCCAGAAGCCCCGATGCATATACGGTGTCAACTGGCCTTTTTGCGCCAAGCCTTCAAGCGGCTCACGTTCCCAGACCGTTGTATCGTCCTTGATCAAATCGATCACCTTGGGCGATAAAACAAAAAAGCCTCCATTAATCCAGCCACCCTCGCCAACCGGTTTCTCGACGAATCCTGTCACCCGGGAACCTTGCATCGCTAGGGAACCAAATCGACCAGGTGGCTGTACGGCGGTCACTGTTGCAAAAACCTTCTGACTGCGATGAAATTGGATCAATTCGGTGATATTAACGTCAGAAATACCATCGCCGTAGGTGAAACAAAAATCCTCGTCGCCCAAATAATCCTTCACGCGTTTAAGCCGGCCACCCGTCATCGTGTTTTCGCCGGTATCAATCAGAGTGACCTTCCAAGGCTCGGCATACTTGTGATGCACATTCATCTGATTGGTACCCATGTCAAACGTGACGTCAGAACTATGGAGGAAATAATTAGCGAAGTATTCCTTGATGACATAGCCCTTGTAGCCGCAGCAAATCACAAAATCGTGGACTCCGTGCGCGGAATACATCTTCATGATGTGCCACAAGATAGGTTTGCCACCAATTTCAATCATGGGTTTGGGTCGAGTCACCGTCTCCTCTGAGATTCTCGTACCTAGACCACCGGCAAGAATTACAGCTTTCATTCTTTTTCGTCCAAAAAATTTTGATTTTTTACATACCATAGCATGGGCATATTTAAAAAATCACTGATGTTCGTTTCATTCGTGGCGATAGGGCCAGACAGACTGCGAGGGATACTACCCAAAGCGGTTTGGTGGAAAACATAATCCACACCTCGGCAAGCTTGCTGACAATCTTCATATTTGCGAATGCTGCCTTCAATAAACTGAAAGTTTGCCCATTGCGTAGGGTTTACAAGGTGTTGCACTTCGTCCAGATTACGGTGATAACCCGTGGCAAGGTTATCGAAGCCAACCACATGCTGATCGAGTTTGAGTAGTGCTTCGAGCAGATTGCTACCGATGAAACCGGCCACGCCGGCAATGAGCCAAGTTTTGGGGAGTTTCCGAAGTTCGGATTGAAGTTGTTCGTAACGGGTCATGTTTAAAGTCTCTCATCTGCTGCGCCAAGAGGAAGAATACTCTTAACATCAAAAAGAACAGCACCGGCTTCCCCGACGCTTTGATGTTAGAACCCGTTGACTTAAATCTAGCGACTAGTGCTATCGGCAAGGCATTGAACAGAAACTCATTATATGTATGGAATGATATCCTTTATATGTTAATTAATTATTTATCATGTTTTATTGAAAGTAGCACTTCATGTTCTCAGCCTGAAGGATTCTCGCACATCGTCATGACCTTGAGAAGAGTTTTCACCTTCAATAAGATAGGTTTTAGCTTTTTGAATCCGGCGTCTCCGGCTTAGGGCTAAAGGGTTTTGGCCTTGGCTAGCGAATACGAACGCAAAATCGCGTTGCCTCGCAGAACCGCTTGATCGAGACCTTCCTTGGCCGGCTTTTTATTGGCCCAGACGGCTTCAAGCTCTTCATCTACAATTTTGCGAACGGCCTCGATCTGGGCAGGGCGCACACGTGGCAAGGCGCTTCTCCCGCGCAATTGTCCGTAGGCGACACGCAGCCCAGCAAAGTTAGCTTTCAGCAATTTGCTGCTGGCGGCGGCACGTGCTACTGGGGTGATCGGCAGATAACCACCGGCCATAGTGAGCTTGATCTGAACTTCAGGGCCGAGAACATACGTTACAAATTTTGCGACACCTCTGGTTTCTGCCGGTTTAAGACTGCTGCCCACCCACAGAGACGCGCCATCGGCCAGCGTGTTTTTTGGCGCACCAGACACATCATCATGATAAGGCAAGGACGAAACACCGGCATCCAGCGTCTGATTCTCAGACAAGGAGGCAAATAATGATGAGGTACTGGTCAGCATGGCACATTCGCCCTGAGCGAAACGCCGATCAGCCTCATCCGCACGACCAAACGAGTGGAAAATTTTAGCTTTGTACCAACTCGACATCATCGCGATATGCTTGACCTGAGTCAGGCCATTAAACGACAAATTTCCCTTGGCATCGCTCAGATCGGCACCACTCCAGACGCTCACATTGTCAATAAAAACCCACACCGGCCAAGAGGTCGTAAATGGACAGCGCACACCAGCATCCATCAATTGACCGGCCACATTCTGCATTTCCAGCCAAGTCTTCGGCGGCGTCTCTGGGTCTAGGCCTGCCTTACGGAAAACCGCCTTATTGATATACAAAACCGGCGTCGAAAAAGCCACCGGCAAAGCCATCAGTTGCCCCTTGGCATCGAGCAAACTTTCCTTCAACTCGGGCGACAATCGGCTGGCATCAAACGGCTCTTTAGCTTCTTTCATGACTTCATTGAGCGGCTTGAATCTAGCTCTTTGGCTAATGAAGCGAGCATGTTCTTCGCGGGTCGCCAAATTCAACTGTTTGGGTGCCTCGCCCTCCACCCGTCGCACCAATTTGACCTGCACCTCTTTTTGCTGCGCATTGAACTGCTCAATCAAAGGCTCTACGCGTTCGGCCCTTATTTCGTCGAGCGCGTGAGAAAACTCGATGATCACCGGCGTTTTCACCTTAGAGGGCAACACAGCCCGCTGCGGCGCGGCATTAGCCGAATTTATCGCGAACAGCGAGGCGATGACCATAACTATTTTGAATAATTTCATGGTATTTCTTTAGCGAAAAAAACAAAGAGCCGAATTATAAGGCTTGGCTTACCTACTGTCTTTGCGTTGGACGGAAACAGCAGAGCAATGGCCTCAAATTCCGGTAATGGCCTACGTTGTTTTTTTTGCTAAATACCCTTGCCTGAACATTCCGAATCCCAAATAGGCAATACCCCTGAGGCCTCAGCGGGACAGGCGAAGGACGAATCGACGCCAATGCCGCCAACCCAAACCAGTTGCCCGTCGCACCACAAATAAGGCAGACGCACTCGCTCCCAAGGGGGAACTGCATTTTCTTGAAGCATATTGCGCAGAGTTCTTCGCGGGCGATTTTTGTCCGGCTGTAAACGCTCTCCCCCTTGCCGCCAACAAAGCGATACCTCGCCTTGATCAAGTAAATCACGACGAACGCCTGAGCCGATGACCGGGACAAAACGAACTCGTCCACCTTGCCAAGGAAGTTCGGCCTCGCCGGACCAGCGCAAAGGTTCAGCGGGCGGAGGTGGGTAAGGTTTAATGAAATACACCTCACCGCGATAAACACGAAGCGAACCATCGCTCGTAGATAACGTCGTTTCCGAGTGTGAATTAGCCGTAATCAGTTGCTTGAGTGCCTCGTTGATCCAGCGGGTATCCGGCGCACGGAAACCGGCTTTGAGCCACACGAAGCGCAACAGATTACGGGCACGGGCGTGAGACAGCGTATTCAATCCGTCAAGCCTTAAGCTTACGCCAGCAGAGGCGGAGCTTAGCGCCGCGTAATCAATGGCCGCCAGATCATCGAGCAACAGCGCACCTTCGGCAAAGTGACCGGCGGCACGCACCAACGAAGCCTTGGCCCCCGGAAATTTTTCTTCCAGCCGAGGCAGTACGTCATGACGGAGAAAATTGCGGCGAAAATGCAAATCATCGTTGCTTTCATCTTCGATCCAACGCAGTGACTGCTGCTTGGCATAACGCTCAATCACCCGTCGTGGCACATCAAGCAAGGGCCGGACGAGCCTCGGTCCGTGACGTTGTGAACGCTCGTTGAGCATTCCTGCGGCACCGAGTACACCTGTTCCGCGCAACAAATTGAGGAGAACCGTTTCTGCTTGATCGTCGCAATGATGGGCCAAAGCCAGCCAGTCGGCCGCACCGTCGGCAAAGGCAGCGTATCGCTCGCGGCGGGCGGCGGCTTCTAGCCCTTCGCCCCGGTCACGAGAAACTTGAACATGAATAATATCGAGCGGCAGCCCACAACGCTGGCAAAACGCTTCGCAGAACGCTGCCCAATCGTCGGCATTCGGACTAATACCGTGATGCACATGCAGTGCCGATAGTCGGATCTGAAGCGTTGAAGCGCTCACCAGCCGATTAAGCGCATGCAACATAACCACGGAATCGCGACCGCCGGAAAGCGCCACACACAGACGATCCCCCGGTTTCAGCCGGGGCGCAAAAAAAGTCGCGAGGACTTTTTCAAGCCAATCTTCCGTACAACGCAAAGAACGTGCGTTATCCCGCGAATCAAGAGCCTTTGAACCGCTGTCCATCATATCTAAACAAGGGTTCAGCAAGCCGACGTAAAATCAGTAGGCGGGTTTGTCTTTCGCTTCATCGAAGCGTCGGACACTCTCCATGATTTCTTTTTTCGCCTCTTCGACATCGCGCCACCCTTTGATTTTGACGAATTTGCCCATTTCAAGATCTTTGTAATGCGCAAAAAAGTGAGAAATCTGATCCAACATAAGCTGTGGCAGATCGCGTGGGCTGCACACATTGCTATACATGCTTGTTAGTTTGTCGACTGGTACGGCGAGCAACTTGGCGTCACCCCCGGCCTCATCTTCCATGTCCAGCATACCAATGGGGCGACAGCGCACAACAACACCCGGCGGCAAAGGAAATTGAGCAATAACCAGAACATCAACGGGATCACCGTCCTGAGAAATGGTATGCGGAATGTAGCCATAATTACAGGGATAATGCATCGCGGTGGACATAAAGCGGTCAACAAAAATGGCCCCACTGAGCTTATCAACCTCATATTTAACCGGGTCGGCGCGCATCGGAATTTCGATGACGACATTGAAATCATTAGGAAGGGAAATGCCGGAAGGAACGTTATTCAAAGCCATGTCTAATTCTCTTTTAAAAGTAATCACGGGACGCAAAGACGTATTGTACGCAATGCGGGCTTACACCAAGCTGAAGTGCAAAAAATCAGTATTCAACGGGAATCGGATCAAGACTGCGCCAGAGATACCAAGTGGCGACTGAACGCCAGGGTCGCCAACCTTCCCCCCATTTGGAAAGCTCACGCCGTGCAGGTCGCTCACCTTGGCAATAATGCAAAGCCACGGCTTTCTGTAGACCAATATCGTCAAGTGGAAAAACGTCCGGGCGCAACTGGTTAAAAATCAGAAACATCTCGGCCGTCCATACGCCAATTCCGCGCACGGCAGTCAATTCGACAATGATTTCTTCATCGCTCATCTGCGACCAGCGCTCAGAATGAATCTGCCCGTCACTAAAATGTCTGGCCAGATCAGCCACATATTCGACCTTGCGCGCCGACAGTCCGCAAGCACGCAACAACTCGGGACTAATCGCCAACACGCCCGCCGGAGTAATCGACGGCAGCGCGCTAACGCATCGAGCCCAGACACTATCCGCCGCTTTGACTGAGATTTGCTGACCAACAATCGAACGGGCCAGCGTAGAAAACGGGTCACCGCGCGAAATCAACGTCGCTCCCGTGTAACGCGCCACTAGGCCCGCCATAACCGGATCAACTCGCGCCAGTTCGGCGGAGGCTTGTTGCCAATAGTTAGGAGTCATCTGCTCATTGTAATGCGCTTAATTCGCATCAAAATTGTATTTTCAAGCGCACAAAAACGGTTTTGGGATAGGCCATAAGTTGCGGCTCGGCTCGACTTTACTGACCCGGCAACTTTGTCCGTTCTTCCTGCACACGGACCGCTTCGCCTTCGATGATCTCGCCGTCGGTTGGACGAATCGGTTCAGCCGCCGCGTCCGAATGGTCATGCGTCGCGGCGGCTTGTTCTTGCATCTGTTGCATCTGCTGGCGGATTTGAGCCCGAAGTGCACGGGTCTTCCACCAGAAATACCCTCCAAAAATCAGCACCGCCACCGCCAGAACGGCAAAAAATACGAATGAGAACAACAAGGCCGCCCCAAGAGTAATGACGCCAACGACTAGGGTCAGAATCTGGGTCATTAGCCCTTTGGGCTTCCGGTTAGCCGGATCAAAGTTGATATTCATCTTCACCACCTGAGCCGGCTAAAGCCATATCAACGACCTTTTTTGTGAGTTGTGACGCAAACAGCTCGATGAAATCGTATTCGTATTGACGAATATAGGTTCCACGTCGCAAGCCGATGCGGGTTGTATTCGAGCCGAAGAGATGGCCGACATCAACGGCCTTCAGACCCAGATCGCGCGTCGGATCATAAGCCATGCTGGCGATGATACCCAAGCCGAGTCCGAGGCTCACGTAGGTTTTGATCACGTCGGCATCAATCGCGGCCAACACCACGTTGGGCGTCAGATGGGCTCGCTCAAACGCTTTGTTAATCAGCGAACGTCCTGTAAACGCCGGATCGTAAGTAATCAACGGCCAACGCGCCAGCGCGGCGAGGGTAATCGATTTTTCGGCCAGAATGGGATGGCCTTCGGGCGCCACCAGACTATGTCCCCACTGATAACACGGTAGCATGATCAGTTGCGGAAACTGGTCGAGCGCTTCAGTGGCGATAGCGATGTCGGCCTCGCCCTTGACTGTCCATTCGGCGATCTGGGGGGGGCTGCCCTGATGCATCGACAGTCGGACATTCGGGTAACGTTCAACAAAAATTTTGACCACGGCAGGCAGCGCATAACGCGCCTGAGTATGGGTGGTGGCGAGCACCAATCGACCGGAATCACCCCCGGCATATTCTTCCCCCACACGCTTGATGTTATCGGCTTCGTGCAGGATGCGGTCGGCGATTTCGAGCACTTTCTTGCCCGGCTCGGTAATCGCGGTCAGACGCTTACCACTGCGCTCGAAAACCACCACGCCCAGTTCATCTTCCAACAGTTTGATTTGTTTTGAGACGCCC
>CAIWVX010000094.1 GCA_903916205.1 uncultured beta proteobacterium | reverse complement strand
TGTTCTATTCGCGCCGAAATATGGGGAAAAATGAGCCGTCTTCCCACATTGTGCAGCCGACTTCTAGGCGATTCGGTTAGCGGGGCTTCCTGCGCCTGATTCAAACGGCAGCCTCCACTAATTTTGCTCAGCAGCGCAACGCAGAGGGACTTCTGCAGCGGATGCCGAGCTAATGAGCGTCGGGGTGCTTTTATAACGATTGACTGTGTTGGACTTGCTGTTGCTTCTCTATCAGGCCAAACACGGCGTAGCTGAGGATGGTCGTTCCCGCCAGACCGCCACCCCAGATCAGGCCCACGAGCAGCCAGTCGACCGGGCCTCCTGCATCGGTAAAGCCCGAATGGGTAATCTGAGCCATCAAGACTAGGGCACCGACGCCACCGAACAGCCCGATGATTTCGGACTTGACTAGGCGCGGGCTGGAAATGCTGCGTTCACGCAAGAGCACCCAGAAGAAGGCAGAGAGTCCAAGTAGCGCCGTCAGAAGCAGTGCCCAGAAGAGTGGTGGCCCCATCATTTCGACGAACACGTAATAGAGAACTAGCGGATCGAGATCTTTCATGGCGTGTCTCCTCAGGCTCTGCCACGTAGCATGGCAATGTAGGTGGGCTTCAGGGCAATGGTTTTCATCACCCAAGTGACCCACAGTTCTTCAAGCGGAGCGATGACCCCAGGAAACGACGGGACTAAATTGTCCTGGTAGTCAAATTCGACCAGCATGGCCCGTCCGAGGCGGGTAATCAGTGGGCAGGAGGTGTATCCGGTATAGATCATGCTGGATGTTTTACCCTCGATGCTGGCCAGTAGATGGTCAACGGCGACAGGCACCTGCCATTTTACGCTGGCCGCAGTTTTGCCTTTGGGCACACCGGCAATGTCGCCTACGCCAAAGACATTGGGGAAGCGGCGATGGCGCAGACTGCCCTTATCTACTTCCATCCAGCCATCAGCGGCGAAAATGCCGTCTTGCCAGCAAAGAGGGCTGTTTTTGATGGCTTCGGGTGCGCACATCGGCGGCACAACGTTGATGAAGTCATAAGGGATTTCGGTCGTTCCGGTGGGCGTCAGAAAGGTGGCCAGACGCTTGGCTGGGTTGATGGCGCTTAGAACATGCTCGTAACGCACCTTGACTTGTCTGTCCTGATAAAGCATGCGCACCTTTTCCGAGACGATCGGGACGCTGAACAAAACCTTGTTGTGCGCGGCATAAATGAGTTCTGCTTTGCTGCGGTTGCCACGGCGGCGCAGGTAATCGTCGGTGATAAAGGTGTATTTTAGCGGTGCTCCGGCACACTTCATTTCGGTTTTCGGGCGGCAGAAAACACCGACGCCGCCTTTGTCAGCAAACTCGGACATGGCCTGCCAAGTCGCTGCGGCGTGATTGTGCCCCGCGTAAACGCTGCCGAGTCCATTTTTGCCGATCAAACCGGTATCCATGCCATCGATGGCCGCATAGTCGAGATGCAGTCCGGTAGCAACGATGAGAAAATCATAGCCGATGGATTGCCCCGACTCGGTAACGATTTTGTTTCCCACCGGGTCAAATTCAGCGACCTGTTCCTGAATCCATTTGACTCCTGGCGGAATATATTCCGAGGTGCTCGAAAGTGAATAGGATGCTGGCTTGAGACCGCCGGCGATCAGCGTAAATCCGGGTTGATAAAAATGTTCTTTGCGGGCGTCAATGAGGGTGATCTCGGTGCCATCAAGGCGACTGGACAGTTGCACTGCGGCAGAGATCCCGGCCGCGCCGGCTCCGGCAATAACGATTCTGGCTTTGCTGCGTATCTTGTCCGATACCGCATGGGCAGAACCAACGAAGCCGCTTCCCGCGAGTGCCACACCGGCAGCCAGAAAATTACGTCGTGAGAAGGTCTGGTGTTCTGGATTATTCAAACCCGGGCTATTCTTGATCATGGAAATTCACCTTAGGTA
>CAIWVX010000093.1 GCA_903916205.1 uncultured beta proteobacterium | reverse complement strand
CCATTTAGGTCAAAAAAACAAAAACAAACCACTTTAAATCGTGTCAAACGCCCCTCAATTCAAATCCAGTGCATCGCAAAAGACACCAAACGCACCCCGTGCGACGGGTCGAAGCGCTTAACGGCTTTCATTAGCCCAATATTGCCTTCTTGAATCAGATCCGCATGGGGCAGACCGTAACCCAAGTAGCCACGGGCAATCGAAACAACTAGGCGCAGGTGAGACAGCACCAATTGGCGGGCCGCATCAACATCTTCATCATCACGAAAGCGCTTAGCCAAACGAAACTCTTCCTCCTCGGTCAAGATCGGAAAATGCTTCGCGGCCTGAATATAGGCCTCAATATTGCCAACCGCAGAAATTGTCGGAAAAGTCAAAGCATGCGTCATTTGGGTTAATCCTCCTTGCAAAAAACACAGAACATATTTTAGCACTCAGCGCTTTAGAGTGCTAACACGCTAGGGAGTTCCTGCACGGCAATCGTAATCCTGACAATTAAAGTCGAAAACACTCCAATAAAATTGAAAACCTAAGATTCGAGAGTGTTCTGGCAGTCGTGCGTGTTTGCTTACATCGAGGGCAGGTACAACACAACCCGCATGCACTCAAGCCTCAACCACCTCTCGCCGACACAATTTGAACGCGCTTGCCGTGCCAAATTGAGTGCTATCGTCGACGACGATAAACCAAGCTTTTACAGCAAACCGCTCGGCTGAATAAAAGAGTGGCTTAATCCCTCAATGAAAAGGTGACAAGATCATTCATGTCATGTCATCGTGCTTGACTGCGCCAAACAACTGTTCTTTGATGCGAAAAAATTCGTCACGCAGGGCGGCGGCTTTCTCAAATTCAAGATTTCTTGCGCAGGCCGTCATTTCTTTTTCAAGACGCTTAAATTCGCGGATTAATTGCTTTTCGTTCATGCGGGCATAACTCGCTTGCTGTTGAGCCACCTTCTGCTCACGGTGGGCGTTCGCAGAATCATAAATGCCATCAATAATATCTTTGATTTGCTTTGAAATGCCTTTGGCGATTATGCCATTCGTTTGGTTGTATTGGATTTGTTTTGCGCGTCTTCGCCCGGTTTCGGCAATGGCTCGTTGCATGGAACCGGTCTCTCGATCCGCATAAAGAATGGCGGTGCCGTTGAGGTGTCGGGCCGCTCGGCCAATGGTTTGAATCAGTGATCTTTCCGAGCGCAAAAAGCCTTCTTTGTCGGCATCAAGAATAGCCACCAACGAAACTTCAGGGATGTCGAGTCCTTCTCGCAGTAGATTGATGCCAACCAGTACGTCAAATTTTCCAAGGCGTAGATCACGGATAATTTCGACGCGTTCCACGGTATCAATATCCGAATGCAGATAGCGCACCCGGACTTCGTTTTCACCTAGGTAATCGGTGAGTTCTTCCGACATGCGCTTGGTCAAGGTCGTGACTAACACCCGCTCCCCTTGACTTACCCGTAATCTGATCTCGGACAGCAAGTCATCGACCTGCGTTGAGGCGGGTCTGACAATAATCACGGGATCGACCAAACCGGTTGGCCGGACAAGTTGTTCGACGACCTGAGCTTGATGCGTACGTTCATATTCAGAAGGGGTGGCAGAAACAAAAATGGTCTGGCGCAGCAAGGCTTCGTATTCCTCAAATTTAAGCGGACGATT
>CAIWVX010000092.1 GCA_903916205.1 uncultured beta proteobacterium | reverse complement strand
GGCGGCGTTGCGTAATAATAAGGTGTCGACGCCGACTAGCAGAAAGATGGCCCCGTGGTTTTGATACGCCGCTGCGGCGGCAGGATCGGCTGAGAAAACGCCTGCGGCTTTGCCGGCAGCGGCGATTTTGTTCAGCGCCGCATCAACGGCAGCCTTGACCTCGGGATGACCGGGGTGGCCTAGGTGACCCATTGAAGCGGCTAGGTCAGACGGGCCGATGAAGACGGCATCGACACCGGCTACGTTTAGAATTCCGTCGAGTCCGGCTAGTCCAGCCAGGGATTCGATTTGTACGATCAGGCACATTTCTTGGTCGGCTTGAGCAAAATAGCCTTCAACGCCATTCCAGCCGGCCGCCCGTGCCATGGCCGTGCCAACACCGCGGACGCCGAGCGGCGGATAACGCATGGCCCGCACCAGCGCATTGGCTTCGGCGGCTGTTTCGACCATCGGCACCATTAGTGTTTGAACCCCGCCGTCGAGCAATTGCTTGATGCGTGCCACATCGTGATCGACGGTGCGCACCACGGCATGAACCGGGTAGGGGGCCAGTGCCTGCAATTGCGCAATGATCGAGCGCAGGTCGTTGGGGCCGTGTTCGCCGTCGATCAGCAACCAGTCGAAACCCGCCGTCGCCACGAGCTCGGCGCTGTAGGCGTTGGCGAGACCGAGAAACAGGCCGATCTGCGTTTTGCCCGCCGCCAGTGCGCGCTTAAATTGATTGAGGGGCATGTCCATGAGTTACTCCGGTGAGAGGCTTGCTTAAACGAAACGGCAGGTAATGTTGCCGAGTGGGCCGTAGTCGACGTGGAAGGTGTCGCCGGGGCTGGCGGGTACTGGGCGGGTAAATGAACCGGCGAGGATGATTTGCCCCGGTTCGAGCGCCACGCCGTGGGGGGCCAGCCGTTTGGCGAGCCAGCAAATACCGTTGGCCGGGTGATTGAGCACCCCGGCGGCGACGCCGGTTTCTTCGATGATGCCGTTGCGGTACAACAAGGCCGCGACCCAGCGCAAATCAAGATCCATCGGCTTGATCGGACGTCCGCCCATGATGATTCCGGCATTGGCGGCATTGTCAGAAATGGTGTCCATCACTTTGCGCGGACGCTTGCTTTCGGGATCGATGCGCTGCGAACGGGCATCAATCAGTTCAAGCGCCGGAATGACGTAATCGGTGGCCGACAGAACATCGGTCAGGCTGACGTTTTCGCCTTCAAGACGATCCTTGAGAATGAAGGCCAGCTCGACTTCGATCATCGGCACGATGAACCGATTGCACGGGATTTCTCCGCCATCGGCAAAGACCATGTCGTCAAGCAGCGCACCGAAATCTGGCTCGTTGATCTGTGACGACATCTGCATTGCACGCGAGGTCAGGCCAATTTTGTGACCAATGATTTTGCGTCCTTCGGCGAGCTTGAGGTCGACCCAAGCTTTTTGAATGGCGTAGGCGTCGGCGATGGTGATTTCGGGATGATCCAGCGAAATCTGACGGATCTGCTGGCGGCTCTTTTCGGCCTCGTGGAAACGAAGGGCCGTCGCGG
>CAIWVX010000091.1 GCA_903916205.1 uncultured beta proteobacterium | reverse complement strand
CAATTTCGACTCACCCATCGGGTGACCCCCATGATAGTTACGAATCCATTAGCCTGCCTGAGTTTCAAGCAGATTGCACACCGTCAACTGAGTTTTTTAGGATAAAGCTTCCTTGATCAAGTTGTGTCATTAATTGCCTTCACACCTAGCCGATGTCCAGCCATTTGAGAGGCAGCTTGAGCTATCGGACGTACCAGCGGGCTACATCGTCACCGTCACGACAGCAAATAGAATTTATCAATGCCGCTGACAGGAACGAACGATTTATTTTTTATTTGCATATGTTAAAAATGATCGGTAGTGATCGAAAGCCTTGCTTAATCAAGGGGGGATAACACGCTGGGCGATGGCTGATCCTATAAGCTTCTCGTTGAATACTTGACGAAGGGGAAAAAGATGAAAGCGAACCAGCAATCCAAAGCACTTGAAGGCATCAAGAAAGAGCAACTGAAGCGGGGCCATTTTACGCAGGAGTTCAAAACCGATGTCGTGCGCTACAAGAAGGCTGAAAATCTCACATGGGCAGAGTGTGGTCGCCAGTTTAACGTGTTGCCAAAGCTTGTTCAGCCATGGGAAAAACAGTATGAAGTCTGCCAATTGACGGCCGTGGCGGGTCGCCAAGCGGTGAGTCCGGAGCAAGCTGAAATCAGACAAAATCAGGGAGCGGCCAGAAACTGCCGTGAGCGCATCTACGCTCCCCTGCAAACGCTGACGCTTCGCATCGAGCAAGTGCTGGGAGCGGATCAAAGCTATCGTCGCACGCGGCGTCAGTCAGCGGGGGGGGGGCGGGAAGTCGCCCTGCCGCCTGAACAATAGCCCTTACTGCAAAGCCCGTGCACGGCAGGCTCGGAACCTTGTCGAGCGTCTTGGCCGAGAAATCGGAGAACGTCTGCACGCCACCCAGCCCGAGATCTGACGCTGGCGTGGCAGGGAAGTCAAACTCATCGATGGCACAACGGCGTCCCTGCCCGATGCCTGGGAACGTCCACAAAAACCCGCCTGAATGAATAGGGCGACCTATGCAACCCTGCCGGAAACCCTGACTTTACGGGAATTTCGCAAGTTCGACTGTTTTACCGCCCCGATCGTGTTGAACCACGAGCCGTGAAACGACGCCCCAAACCCAAACCGTATCTGACTTAACCACGCAAAATCCTC
This sequence comes from uncultured beta proteobacterium, assembly GCA_903916205.1. GTDB lineage: Bacteria > Pseudomonadota > Gammaproteobacteria > Burkholderiales > Rhodocyclaceae > Propionivibrio. Next base: position 4,918 of record CAIWVX010000091.1, on the reverse strand, counting down.
AGAGTCGCCATCCTCAAAAAACAGAAAGCGCTACATGACGAAAGCTTAATGTAGTGCCATTGGTCTCTGTGCTTAAAACGTTAAAGCCGCCTAAGTGGGCGGCTTTAACCGGTACAGCATCAGCTCATCGCGCTCGTCGCGCTTGGCCTGTTACTTCAATTAAGCGGGCTTTTCGCACAACTCAAGCAGCACGCCAAACGTTGATTTGGGATGCAAGAAGGCGATATCCAGACCTTCAGCCCCTTTACGTGGGGACTTGTCGATCAGTTGAACGCCCTTTTCACCCAGTTCGGTCAGATTAGCTTGCAGACCATTGACAGCGATAGCCAGATGCTGGATGCCTTCGCCTTTTTTCTCGATGAACTTGCCGATAGGGCCATCCGGTTCGGTTGATTCGAGGAGTTCAATTTTAGACTGGCCGATTTTGAAAAAAGCCGTTCTGACTTTTTGTTCCTTAACTTCTTCAATGGCATAGCACTTCAGGCCAAGTTGTTTTTCCCAAAACGGAATAGCTTCGTCAAGGCTTTTGACTGCAATACCAATGTGTTCGATGTGCGAAATATCCATTGCATTTTCCTTTAGGTGATAAAACAGGGTAACGAAAAAACGAGGTAATGTGAGTACGAAAAACAATTATAGCCAATAAGGAACGCCTGCGAAATAACTTCACCTTTTTCAACTTTTTTCGTTGGAGCGATGTTGGGCACGGCGCTGTTCGTTCTGTAACATCACAAGCTTTGTTCGACCGCTCTGCGCAGCCCCTCATCCACGGACACGGGTGGCGTCCAATTTAACAAAGTACAAGTCTTGCTGATATCTACTTGCAACGAGCCCAGTAGCCGTTGTGCAATCGCTCTCTGACCTAGCAAGTTTAGCGCGATGTTCAATATACTCACCGGCACTGAAAATAAATGGGTTGGGCGATTCAAAGCTTTGCCAATTCGCCGTAAAAGGTCAGCAGTAGACAGGTCTTCACCATCGCTAACTAAAAAAGTTTGATTGGCCGCCTTGGGATGGTCGACACAGGTCAAAATCAAGTCCACCAGATTATCCAAGGCCACCAAACTCCGACGATTAGTTGTCGCTCCACCCAATGGCAGGGGTACGCCACGGGCTACCCAACGTAGCAGACTAGCAAAATTAGCCTTCACCCCTAGTCCATATACCAATGGAGAACGAATGATGACAACTTCCATACCGGTTTCTTGCGAGAGCTGCCGCAAAGCCGCCTCAGCCTCTGCCTTAGAAATTCCGTAAGCGTCCTCTGGCGCAGCCACATTATCGGCAGTGTAAGCACATCCTAGTGGCGTACTTTCACCATTAACTTTGACGGAGCTCAAAAAAACAAACCGCTTAATCCCCGCAGCGGCAGACTGGCGTGCAAGATTCAATGTGCCTTCTACATTGACCTCACGAAATAGCCTCAATGGATCCACTTTGGCATCGTGCATAACATGGACTCGCGCTGCGCAATGGATAATCACATCAATTTTTGAGACAGCGACACTCCAATCCGTATCATCAACGAGTGTTGGCACCGTCACTGCATCTCCTTCTGCGACCGATGCCTCGCCTCTAAATACGGGCCTTACTGACATTCCGCGCAATTGCGCAGTGGCCAAGACCGCGCCGCCTACAAAACCACTCGCGCCCGTTAATAGCACCTTCATGCATGTTCCCCTAGTGCGCGATAAATCTCCAAATGCGTACTCACCACCGCATTCACATCGAATAGTTGTTCTGCACGCTTACGACCTGCACACCCCATAGCCTTGCAAAGGAGTCGATCCTCAATCAGGCGTTTTATTGCATTTGCGAGCGATTCGGCGTCTTTTGAGGGCACCAGCACACCAGTCACGCCCGCCTCAATAGCATCTCGACAACCTGGCGCATCCGTCGTCACGACGGCACGTCCACAAGCGGCCGCCTCAATCAGTACCTTAGGCAATCCTTCACGATACGACGAAGGCAACACCACCATGTGCGCCTGCGCCATGAGTTTAGGGATATCAGACCGATGTCCCAACAGCGTTACGGCACCTTGTTTGCCCCATGCATCCAATTCACGCGCCTGAATACTAGCTGGATTAGCTGGATCAGGATCACCTACCAGCCAAAACTGCGCTTCAACGCCTGAAACTCGCAAACGCTGTGCCGCTGCCACATACTCGCGAACACCCTTGGTACTGAGCAATCGCGCCGCCATCAGCACCACGGTCTCACCTTCTGGCAAAGGCGTGATTTGATACGTAGACAAATCAACGCCAGAACCGGGGATCATCACGACCTGCTCATTGCGAAGAATTGCTACAGACTCAATTTCGCGGCGATCATCTGGATTTTGAAAAATGATACGCATATTCCGCGCACTCAACACAAAACGGTAGCACACCCTCACGATTTTACGACGAAGTTTGCCAAGCATGCCATCTGCTACGAATACATGCCCCAACCCGGAAATCGCATAAACCACTCCTCGAACAGGAGAAAATCTAGCCGCTACGCCACCAATCAAGACCGGTTTGATCGTCACCAAATGCAAAACATCTGGCCGTAATTTCCAAAATAAACGCAACAAAGCCAAAAATAACTTGATTAAACCGACCGGGCCAGCACCACTACGATCTACCTCTAATGGATGCACAACAAAGCCATACTCCTCCAATTGAGCGCGCCCTTGGCTTAACGATGTTGCAATGTGAACCTCATAACCCGCTCTTAAAGCACCTAATGCAATCTGTAGCAGGTGTGAAAGAAATAAACAATCAACATTTACAACGATCAAAAGACGCATTGCTACTGACCTTGCGTCTCTAGCCACGCTTGGAACATCAGCACATCCCATAAGTGGTATTGCCAATTCCGCTTTCCAGATATGTGCTCTGCCCACTTTTTCCGGATAGGCTCTGGGTTGAAAAATCCCTCTTGCCGCAAGCGTGATTCATCAAGCAAAGTCTCACACCAATCGCGCAATGGACCACGTAGCCAACTATCAATGGGCACACCAAAACCCATCTTCGGTCGCTCAATCAGTTCACGTGGTACGTAGCGGTACAACACTTGCCGCAACGGCCATTTGGTCACACCATTACGCAGCTTGTATTCAAACGGTAATGACCAAGCGAACTCCACCACTCGGTGATCCAAAAAGGGAACCCGTGTCTCAAGACTCACCCCCATGGCCGCACGATCTAGCTTCACCAAAATATCGTCGGGCAAATAGCTCATCATGTCTAGCGCCATCATACGCTCCACATCATTCAAACCATTCAGTGTCGGCGTTGCCCCTGTCAATAACGTGACTGGCTCAGTCGCACCCAACACCACGTTTTCTGGGTCAGTCCAGTGAGATACCATGCCCCGGTACAAATCGGCTACGGTGCGGCTATCCAACAGTGCAGCCCCCTTGTGCAACTTGTCACCAACATGTGACATCGGCAAGAACGCACCTAACCTATCCAGGGCACCAGAGGGCACCGCCGCAATCAGGCCAGCCGCCAACTGCCGCACAGACCGGGGCAAACGAGAAATCTTCCCCCAAAGCCGGGCAGTCATCTGGTAGCGCGAATAGCCGCAAAACAGCTCATCGCCCCCATCGCCTGAAAGCGACACTGTCACATGTTGCCGCGCCAACTGGCTGACAAGATAGGTCGGAATCTGAGAGGAGTCAGAAAACGGTTCAGAATAAATCGTAGGTAACTTAGGGATCACTGCCAAGGCTTGTTCCGGCGTCACATAAAGCTCGGTGTGGTCGGTGCCCAGATGCTTAGCTACCGCTTTGGCGTGCTCGGCCTCGTTATAGCCCTCTTCATGAAAACCAATACTGAACGTGCGCACAGGCCTACTGGACTGTGCCTGCATCAACGCCACGACAGTGGAAGAATCAATACCGCCCGATAAAAAAGCACCCAGTGGCACATCAGCTATCATCTGTTGAGCAATCGTATCTCGAAGTAGGCTTTCCAAGGCATCCACGGCCTCATCAGGAGACCCCGAAAAAGAGTGCGCCACACCTTGCTCAACCGCCGACGGGCCAGACCACCAAGTTTTGACCATTGGCTCAGGCGCAACGCTAGACACGGTCAGTAAACTCCCTGGCGCGAGCTTGCGGATGCCTCTATAAATAGACTGCTCTCCACCAATGCAGTTGTGCCGCAGATATAACGCCAAAGCATCTCGATTAACGTCAGCCGAGAAGAACGGGTGCCGACGTAAGGCGGATAATTCTGAGCCAAACAAAAATACCGCCTGCCTGCCTTGTTTCTGCCATCCGTAGTACAGAGGCTTTTCACCCAACCTGTCACACGCCAACATAAGTACGCGTTCGACACAGTCCCACACAGCCAGTGCGAACATCCCTACGGAACGCCGCAAAGTCGTTTCAATACCCCAGATATCAAAACCTGCCAGCAATGTTTCAGTGTCGGAATGCCCGCGCCACGGAGCACCCAGCGCCCCTCCACCCTGCAATGAATCACGCAGATGCCGGTGGTTATAAATTTCACCATTGAAAGCAACAACATAACGACCACTCGCAGACGCCATAGGCTGTTGCCCCGCGAGTGTCAAATCAACAATAGCTAAGCGACGATGTGCTAGGCCGATACCGGCTGACTCGTCTGTCCAATAGCCCTCGCTATCTGGTCCGCGATGAACAATGGCATCAGCCATATGGCGTAACCAGTATTGGGCCAGTTGTCCCTCAATGCCATGACCTGCCATTAGAAAACCCGCTAAGCCGCACATTCGTTATCGTTTCCGTTAACTAATCGTGTTCGCATTTCGCGACAAAATCCAATCGACTCAAAAACAGCATCCCACTTGGCCAGTAAGTTTGCCTCCGAAAACTCACGCATCGTATAATTTTTACCTGCAGTACCGGCTTCGCGGCGGGCCTTTTCATCACCTAATAATAGTT
>CAIWVX010000090.1 GCA_903916205.1 uncultured beta proteobacterium | reverse complement strand
ACATTACGCCTATATCCGCTCGCATCGTGTTTCTTTCACTCGCCTTGCGGCCGAAGGGCGATTACTGCGCTCATACCTCATTGGACAAGGCTTGTCATGTTATTTTTCAGCGAATTGGCGTAGAATTCGCCCCCTTTCTGCGCTCACTGAATCCGCGAATTTATCATGCAGTTTCCTGACCGTTTTGATGTGATTGTGGTCGGTGGCGGCCATGCCGGTACCGAGGCGGCGCTTGCCAGTGCGCGTATGGGCAGCAAGACGCTGTTGCTTACTCATAACCTCGATACGCTCGGCACGATGAGTTGTAACCCGTCGATTGGCGGTATCGGCAAGGGGCATCTGGTCAAGGAAGTTGATGCGCTTGACGGTGTTATGGCTACGGCCGCTGATGAAACCGGCATCCAGTTTCGTATTCTTAACGCCAGCAAAGGGCCAGCGGTTCGCGCTACTCGTGCGCAGATTGATCGTGCGCTTTACCGACAGTCGATTCGCAGTCGTTTGGAGAATCAGCCGAATCTGACTCTCTTCGCTCAAGCCTGTGATGATTTGCTGGTCGAAGGCGAGCGCGTAGTTGGGGCGGTGACGCAGTTGGGCGTGCGTTTTATGGCGCGTACCGTGGTGCTGACTGCCGGAACTTTCCTCAACGGCCTGATTCATGTCGGGATGTCGAATACGGCTGGCGGTCGCATGAGCGAGCTGCCCTCGGTGTCGCTTGCTATACGTCTACGTGAATTGCAACTACCCGTCGGACGACTGAAAACCGGGACGCCACCACGTCTTGATGGCAAGACCATCGATTTTTCAGTAATGGAGCGACAGGAATCTGATACGCCGTTGCCGGTATTTTCGCTGCTCGGTCACGTCAGTCAACACCCACAGCAGATGCCTTGTTGGGTGACCCATACCAATGAGCGAACGCACGACATTATCCGCGCCAATCTCGACCGTTCGCCGATGTACGCTGGTGTTATCGAAGGCGTTGGGCCGCGCTACTGTCCGTCGATTGAAGACAAGATTCACCGGTTTTCCACCAAAAACAGTCATAACATTTTCCTCGAACCGGAAGGTTTGACTACTCACGAAATCTATCCGAATGGGATCTCGACGAGTCTACCTTTCGACGTGCAGCTTAATCTCGTGCGTTCAATGCGCGGACTTGAGAATTGCCATATTCTGCGCCCTGGCTACGCTATCGAATATGATTTTTATGATCCTTGTGGCCTGAAGGCCTCGCTGGAAACCAAGGTGATTAACGGCCTCTTTTTTGCCGGTCAGATCAATGGCACCACCGGTTATGAAGAAGCCGCTGCGCAAGGCTTGCTGGCTGGCGTTAACGCCGCTTTGCAGGCGCAAGGCAAAGACGCTTGGACGCCGCGTCGAGATGAAGCCTATCTCGGCGTTCTGGTCGATGATCTGATTACCCGTGGTGTTTCTGAGCCGTACCGCATGTTTACGAGCCGCGCTGAATATCGTCTTTCGCTGCGTGAAGACAATGCTGATATGCGCCTAACCGAGCATGGTCGAAGTCTTGGATTGGTTGGAGACGCTCGCTGGATGGCTTTCTGCGAAAAACGTGAAGCGATTGCTAAGGAGCAAGAGCGTCTTAAATCAACATGGATTCATCCTACAAAATGGCTGGCGGATGACGTAATCCGGGTGCTCGGTAAGCCCATTGAGCGGGAATATTCACTCTACGATTTGCTACGACGACCAGACGTGAGCTATTCAACTTTGATGACACTGAACGTCAATGGCGAATCGGCTGCAAGTGCCTTAGCTGATGTGCGAGTCGTCGAACAAGTTGAAATTCAAGCTAAATATCAAGGTTATATCGACCGCCAGATTGAAGAAGTCGCTCATAGTTTAGCGAATGAAGCGGCGCGATTTCCCGAGGACTTTGATTACACGGTGATCGGCGGGCTGTCGACGGAGCTCGTACAAAAATTGATTCGCCATCAACCGGAAACCTTGGGTCAGGCCTCGCGTATTCAGGGGATGACACCGGCGGCTATTTCGATCCTTCTGGTTCATCTGAAACGCGGCGGCGTTAACGTGACATCCCACGCACTATGAGTCCGGCGCAACGGCTTGAGCAGGGTTTGGCGGTTCTGGGTATCGATCTGCCACTGAACGTACAGGAAAAACAGCTGGCTTACGCGGCCTTACTCTACAAGTGGAACAAAACCTTTAGCTTGACCGCCGTGCGAGAGCAGGACAAGGCGGTGAGTCACCATTTGCTTGATTCACTGGCGATATTACCGTTTGTTCCCGTGGGAAATTTGTTGGATGTCGGAAGTGGCGGTGGAATGCCGGGAATTCCACTGGCTATCGCCCGACCAGACCTGCGTGTAACCTTGATTGACAGCCATTCAAAGAAAGCGGCTTGTTTGCAACAGGCCGCCCTCGAACTGGCGCTGCCCCATATTTCCGTTCACTGT
>CAIWVX010000089.1 GCA_903916205.1 uncultured beta proteobacterium | reverse complement strand
TTCCCCGCTTGGTAAGTGCGATTTACGACACGCGCCACGCCTCGTACATTGATCACTCGTTGGCCGATCTACTGCGCCAGCGGATTTTCCAGACCGCCTGCGGGTACGCCGACGGCAACAACGCCAACACCTTGCGCCCTGATCCGATGTTCAAACTGGCGGCCGGTCGGGCACCACTTTCCGAAGGCAATGACCTGGCTTCCGGTGCCACGTTCTCCCGACTCGAGAACCGCGTGTCACACAAAGACATTTACCGTCTGGCGCAAAGTTTTGTCGATGCCTTTGCTAGCTATGCACAAGCGTCGGCAGCGATTGTGCTGGATATGGATCATTCAGATTAATAACACAAACATGAAAAAAAGAAGGGCCACAATTTTTCAAAAACTTGCCGAAAAATCTGACTTAGCAGTCCACCGTTGAGCGTACTGCATTTGTCGCTCTGCACTGCTGCCGGCGGTTTGTTTCGAGTCCGATAACCGAAGATAGCGGTATACTTTGCCTATTCTCTTTTGACCTGTATTTCATGCCTAAACCCAAAAGTATTGGCTTTGTATCCCTCGGCTGCCCCAAAGCCCTCGTTGACTCTGAACAAATCCTGACCAAGCTACGTGCTGAGGGCTATCTGATTTCACCTTCGTATGAAGGGGCTGATTTGGTTGTCGTCAATACCTGTGGTTTCATTGACGCGGCGGTCGAAGAGTCGCTGGACGCGATTGGCGAAGCTTTAGCCGCCAACGGCAAGGTGATTGTTACCGGTTGTCTCGGGGCCAAGGGAAATCTCATTCGTGAAGCGCATCCTCGTGTTTTGGCGATTACCGGCCCCCATGCGGCAGATGAGGTTTTGCAGCATGTTCATGCGCATTTACCGCAACGCCATGATCCCTTTATCAGTTTGATGCCGCCCCAAGGGGTCAAACTGACGCCGGATCATTTCGCTTACCTTAAAATTTCTGAAGGCTGTAATCACCGTTGTACCTTCTGCATTATTCCCTCGCTACGCGGCCCACTGGTCAGTCGCCCAATTAACGATGTCTTGCAGGAAGCCCACAATCTGGCTGAAGCCGGTGTGCGTGAATTGCTGGTTATCTCGCAAGACACCAGCGCCTACGGCGTTGATCTGAAATACCGCACTGGGTTTTATAACGGGCGACCGATCAAGACCCGGCTCAAAGAATTGTGCGAGGCCTTGGCAGAATTCGGCATTTGGGTGCGGCTCCACTACGTTTACCCGTATCCGGCGGTAGATGACCTGTTGCCGCTGATGGCTGAAGGCAAAATTCTGCCGTATCTTGATGTGCCTTTCCAACATGCTAATCCGCGCATTCTCAAAGCCATGAAACGCCCGGCCAGCGCTGAAAACAATCTCGAACGTATCAAAGCGTGGCGTGCCGTTTGCCCTGACATCACGCTTCGCAGCACTTTTATTACCGGTTTTCCCGGCGAGACCGAAACCGAGTTTGAGGAATTGCTTGCGTTCATCGAGGAGGCACGACTTGATCGCGTCGGTTGTTTTGCTTATTCACCGGTTGATGGGGCGACGGCCAATAACTTGCCTGGGGCGCTACCGAATGAAGTACGCGAAGAACGCCGTCGTCGTTTGATGGATGTTCAAGAAGACATATCGGCCGAATTGCTGGCTGCAAAAATTGGACGCGAAATCGTCGTTCTGGTTGATGAAGTTGACGAAGAAGGCACGATCGCCCGTTCGTCAGCCGATGCGCCCGAAGTCGATGGCCTAGTGTTCATCAATGAGTTTTTTGATGCCACTCCCGGCGACTTCCTCACTGTGCGTGTCGTTGATGCCGATGAGCATGATCTCTATGCTGAGATTGAACTGACTTAGCGTGTTCTGAATGAATTTGATCGAACAGCTTATCGCCATCGTTGGAACGGATAATGTCTTGACCGCCACGAACGACACGGCTCCGTATCTGACTGACTGGCGCGGTCGTTATCGGGGTGCGGCACGCGGTGTGGTGCGCCCGGCATCGACGCAGGAAGTTTCAGCGGTGGTGCAGACTTGCCGTCAGGCCGGTGTGGCGATGGTTCCGCAGGGTGGCAACACCAGTCTGTGTGGGGCCAGCGTTCCCGATAACAAGGGAGATGCCGTGGTGATCAGCCTGTCCCGCATGAACAAAATTCGAGCGATTGATCCGACCAATAACACCCTGACCGCCGAAGCCGGTTGCGTGTTGCACGCTGTTCAGCAAGCGGCTCTGGAGGCTGGTCGACTGTTTCCGCTATCGCTGGCCGCCGAAGGAAGTTGTCAATTGGGCGGCAATCTTTCGACCAACGCCGGTGGCGTCCAAGTGCTGCGTTATGGCAATACCCGCGAACTGACCTTGGGCTTGGAAGTGGTGCTGGCTAATGGCGAAATATGGAACGGCCTGCGCGGCTTGCGCAAGGACAATAGCGGCTACGATCTCAAGCAACTGTTTATCGGCGCGGAAGGCACGCTCGGCATCATCACGGCGGCGGTCATGAGACTCTTCCCGCTACCGCGAGCGACAGCGACGGCTTGGCTGGCGATTGACTCTCCGCAAGCGGCAGTGCGTGTGCTCAATGGCTTACAAACGGCTTTCGGTGCCACCTTAACGGCGTGTGAATTGCTTTCTGACATAGCGCTTGGGCTAGTCCTCAAAAACATTCCCGGAACGCAAGCGCCGGTCACTTCAAGCCCGTGGTACTTACTCATCGAGCTTTCTGGTGCCGGAGAAGAGCGTGCTTTGACTACTGCACTGGAAGCGTTTTTAGCTGAAAGCTTGGAAAGCGAAACAATCAGTGACGCCGTCTTAGCGCAAAGTGGCGAACAGGCGAAACGCCTGTGGGCGCTGCGAGAAAACATCGGTGAGGCGCAAAAAATTGAAGGCTTGAGCATCAAGCACGACATTTCGGTACCGGTGTCACGGATCAGTGAATTTATCCAACGCGCTGATGCCGCCCTGAAACACGCTTTTCCTGAGATTAGAATTGTCGCTTTTGGCCACGTCGGCGATGGCAATTTGCACTACAACCAATCCAAACCCGAAGCCTTGGAGAACGCCGCATTTATTGCCGCTCAGCCCGATGTGAATCACATTGTTCACGACATCGTCGATACGCTTGGCGGTAGCATCAGCGCCGAACATGGCATTGGCCAGCTCAAACGTAGCGAGATCTTGCGCTACAAGAGCGCGGTGGAAATGGACATGATGCGCTCAATCAAACAGGCGCTTGATCCGCAGGGATTGATGAATCCCGGTAAGGTACATAGCGTATTTCCCATTCAGACATGAAATTGTAGGGGGCAAAGCGCCCTTGTGAAAACACTAAAAAATCCACCACAGAGACACAGAGAAAACGCTGGTTCTACCTTGTTCTAAAGTGTTTTCTCTGCGAAACATCTGTGCCTCTGTGGTGGATTTTGACGTTTTCTGCAACACCCTTGAAGCGGGCTAATTTTTAAGTTTGAAACCTAAAAACCTCAGTTGACGGTGTGCAATCTGCTTGAAACTCAGGCAGGCTAATGGATTCGTAA
>CAIWVX010000088.1 GCA_903916205.1 uncultured beta proteobacterium | reverse complement strand
TAAGGTTGTGCTATTCATGGACGTATTGTCGCCTACCCACTATAAATCACATAGAGCCGTTTAATTTGTAATGATTTGACTGGAATAAGGGAGACGGTGCGCACTAAAATCACCTCTCTGGCTCTTCATTGCGCCGCCCGAGATTCAAGCCCAATTGTTTCAATTTACGATACAAATGCGTTCGTTCTAACCCCGCTTTATCCGCCACTCGCGTCATATTTCCACGCTCGTTTTTCAGATGATACTCAAAGTATAAGCGCTCAAAGTCTTCACGCGCCTCGCGTAAAGGCTGATTCAACAAAGGCAGGGCGGGCGGCGGCTTGGGTAAATCACGGCGTTCTAGACGCAGTGTGCTTTCGACGTCTGCTCCCGATATTTCTTCTTCAAGGGCGGAAAGAGCTAGGTTTTTGATCGTTGCCAACAATTCGGCCCATTCCCCCTGCCAGGGGTGTAAACGAAGGGTATTGAGTGCCTCACCTGAAAAAGTACGCACGGGAACATCCCCCCGCTCAACCAAGTGAGCAAGGATAAGAACCGCAATATCAGCTAACTCGTCAGCATGGCCCGAAATCTGGGGCAGGGTGACCCACACTTCACCCAGACGTGCCACCAGCGAGGGATCCCAGCCCGCTTCGTTGAGGGCAGTAAGCGCACGAGGGCACGCTACAATCAGCTGCAAATTATTTTTTTCGAGTCGCTCTAGCGCATAAGCCAGATTTTTTTGTTGTAACTTGCCGAGTAACATCAGATCAGCGACGAACAAGAGACCTCCTGCGGCGTTTTCCAACATCTCCTGCGTCAAAGGTGCGCTAGATGTTGAGAGGTCTAGCCAAGGCGTCTTGGGGGCTTGTAAGGTGCGAGCGCATATCTCAGCAATAGGGCCTGAGGCATTTTTGAGAAGCAGCACGGGTGCTTTTTCGGCGGTCTGTACCAGCCTTTTCTTGAAATCTTTGAGTAATGGCGAACGGGCAAAAAGATCCAAGGTCAGCGGCTGTTTTAATGGCGAAACCTCGTGTTTTAGCGCCTTCTTGACCGTGGTCAGCAGCTTTTGCAGGGCAATGGGTTTTTCGAGAAAGTCGATGGCCCCGACACGCGTCGCCTCGACTGCCGAGTCGATTGTCCCATGCCCAGACATCATGACCACCGGCATGGTCAGCAAACCGGACGCTGACCATTCTTTGAGCAGGGAAATTCCGTCGGCATCAGGCATCCAGATATCGAGCAAGACCAGATCGGGGCGTATTTCACTGCGGATTTTACGTGCAGCAGCCGAATTCTCGGCAAGCAAAACGCTATGCCCTTCATCGGCAAGAATCTCGGAAAGTAGCTCGCGGATGCCGATTTCGTCGTCAACGACTAATATATTCGCCATAGTCAGTTCTCTCTAAATGGTTCAGACGGGCAGTGCCGCCTGATCGGTGGCCAAGGGCAACAGAATGCAAACCTCGGTGCCGACGGGCTGTCGGTTCCTAATCCTTATTAGTCCCTGATGCTCATCGACGATTTTTTTGACGATCGCCAAACCCAGCCCAGTCCCTCCGGCCTTGGTCGTAACATAGGGTTCAAATACACGGGCGAGAATCTCCGGTGAAAAACCAGAGCCATGATCGCCGATGACCAATTCTGCCATACTGTCGATACGACTTGTGGTTACCTCAAGTCCCTTATTTTCCGCATTCTCCTGAGCATCTTCGGCATTGCGCAGTAGATTATGAATGATCTGGCGCAGTTGTGACGCATCACCGAGTATCAACGGCAAGTCATCTTGCAGATTGATCCGAATGACGGCGCTAGAGGCTTCATACAAGCCGAGAACTTCCTTGATCAGCGTATTGAAATCAAGTTTTTTGAGTTCCGGCGCGGGCATCCGAGCATAGTCCGAAAATTCATTGACCATGCGTTTCATGGCCTGAACTTGATTGATGATGGTTTGCGTTGAGCGGTTGAGCATTTCTGAATCCCCACTGCTCAACTTGTCGGCGAGTTTCATTTGTAGGCGTTCGGCAGAGAGCTGGATCGGCGTCAATGGATTTTTTATTTCATGCGCGAGTCGCCGCGCCACTTCGCCCCAGGCCGCACTGCGTTGAGCCGCCACGAGTCGGGTGACGTCATCAAAAACAACCACGTAACCGCCGATTTTTCCCTCGGGCAACTGCGTTCCACGCAATAATAAAATTTGCGGCAATGCACCAGGACGATCAAGTTCAATTTGAGTCTGCCATTCTTTACTGCCATTTTCGGCAAAGGCATCGCGTACCGTCTGTCCGATAATTTGTTCACGTGGCCAAGTGTCGACGGGTTGATCCAGCAAGTCCTCGAAGTTTTCTTCGAGGATAGTCTGCCCGCCCTGATTGACCGTACGTAATACGAAGTGACTATCAAAGACCAGCACGCCCGCCGACAAATTGCTCAGGATGGATTCCAAATAGGCACGCGCCGATTCAAGCTCCGTGCGGTGACGTTCGGTATCGCGCCGCGCTTCGTCAAGCTGACGCGTCATCTGACGAAACGACTGCGTCAGTACGCCTAATTCGTCGCGACTGTAGATCGCCTGACGCGGTGTAAAGTCGCCCGCCGCAACGGCTTGAGTTCCCTCGGCAAGAATCGACAGCGGTGCGGAAAGACTACGCGCAAACACAAAAGCCATAGCAATCGCCGCAAACAAGGCGAGCAACACGGTCAGGGTGAGCGTCATGGCATAGATTCGGGTCAAGCCTTCGCGTCCCAGCGAGAGTTCCTGATAGTCGCGATAGACTTCCTGCACCCGTTCAGCATTGACCGCCAAGCCCGTCGGGACATTTTGTGCCAGTTGCAAAATACGGGTTTCCTGACCCAGTCCGCTCGGCACGACGGGCACCAGAACCCGTAACATCATTTCTTTTCCGCCAATGCTTTCAATTTCGCTGTGCAGCCTGCCATTGCGAACCCGGTTGATTTGTTCCGACGAGGGTTGGGCAGGTAATAAAGCCGACAGGTCACTGGTGGCCGTCACCATGAGTTGACCGTTGTTAGCAAACACCGCCGCCGATTGAACACCCGTTTGCTCACGCAAACGACTCAAGGCAATACTCCACTGCGACTCCGGGCGATCTCCTAGATCAAGCGCCATGCTACGCGCCTTTTCGGTCAGATCGGAGCGCATCAAATCGAGCGCTTCACGCCCCAGATTCAACCCCGATTCGAGCGCCGTCTCGACACGCACGTCGAACCACGTTTCGATACTCTTGGTAACGAACTGAACGGATACCGCATAGATCAAAATCCCCGGCAATACGGACATCAGACCAAACATCAACATCAATCGCAGTTTGAGCCGCGAACCAAAAATCTTGGCGCGATGCTCTCGCCACAAGTCACGCACTTGCCAGACAATCAGCGCAAAAAGTGACAGCGCGACGATGGCATTAAGGCCCAGCAGCCAAGGGTAGTGCTGGGCAAATAACGCCGTATTGGCACTGGCCGAAGCGAGCAAGAAAAGCAGAATGCCGCCAAACGACGCGGCCACAATGATCAGCCGTCTCATTTAGCGTCACCCGCTACGGGCACCGCACTCCCTGGCATCGGCACGGTGCTCGGGCTATCTGGGATCGTTGAAACCGGCATCGGCAATTCACTGAACTCTGAAGGCGTAAATTTCCAGCGCACCCAATCGGAAGAGATATTCCAGTCCTTGTTGGCCAAGGCGCTAACTTGGAAAGTCTTGGGCATTTGAGCAAGATCCAAGTACATGCGCAGTCCGGCTTGATAACTTTGATCTGTGCTGACCGCTCCTTTATCGAGCACTTGCCAGTTACGCAGTCTGGACAAAATGCGCAGCGCCTCTTCCAGCGTGACAAAACTTAGATGCAAGACCCCTGTAGAGAGACGATACTGGCGCGTTAAGGCATGGTACGAAAGCTGGAAAGTCTTGCTTTTCTTGGCAACCTGTTCGTTGAACATATACCAGCGTGTTCTGTTCAGTTCGAAGTTGACCGTAAAATAAAGAACCACGCCTCTACGGACAGCTTCTTCTAGCCGCGAATTGAAATTAATGTTGAAATCTGCCGCCAGATTGTAGCCTTCCTCGTTGGCGCTTAGTTGTGGCTCACTAACGCTAATCTCTAGCGCTTGCAACGGCTGTGCCGCTAGCAACAAGGCCATGAGGCAGAAAAGTGCTCTAAACAGTTTTTCGCAGGAACGCATAGTAAAAGCCATCATTTTCATTTCGAGGAAGCCATTGTTCGTCGGTGATACGCTCAACATCGGGATGACGCACAACAAATGAATCAATCTGCGCTGCATTTTCTTCGGTAAATACCGAGCAGGTGGCATACAAAAACTTGCCCCCTGGCACAAGCAAAGGCCAGAGTGAATCAAGGATGTTGGCCTGGGTCTTGGCAAAATTGCGAATATCGCTTTCTCGACGTAGCGTCTTGATGTCAGGATGACGCCTTACCACGCCAGACCCCGAGCACGGCACATCGGCAAGAATCGCATCAAATAAGCGGCCATCCCACCAGGCGGCTGTATCGCAGCAGTCGGCCACTTTAACCTCAGCAGAAAGCTGCAAGCGGTGTAAATTTTCCTCGATGCGTTTTGTCCGCATGGCGTCAATATCCATCGCCAGTAAATCAAGATCGGCCAATTCAAGTAGATGCGCCGCTTTGCCACCGGGGGCCGCGCACGCATCCAATACGCGTGAACCCGGCGCGGGGGCCAACAATTCAGCCGCACGCTGCGCCCCCGCATCCTGAACTGAAATCCAACCGTCAAAAAACCCCGG
>CAIWVX010000087.1 GCA_903916205.1 uncultured beta proteobacterium | reverse complement strand
GGTTTGCTGTCCAAGCCAGAAGTCGCTCATGCCGTACTCGGCGCCCTCCAGTCGTCCGATACCTTGAAACGCATTCAAGAGGCAGACAGCGGCGCATTGGGTAAGGTTATTCTAGCCTCAACGAAACTCGACAACCCTGAGTTTCCGAAGGCCGAAGTCCGTACCCCGGTGCTGCTCGCCTGTGACGCCGCCGATGAAAAACTTTACATGGAAGAGCGCTTTGGTCCGATCAGTTTTATGGTCAAAGTGGCCGATACCCACGCCGCAATAGCGCTTTCCGAGCGCATCGTCAGGACGCACGGCGCGCTGACTGTTGGACTCTACTCGACCCGCCCGGCCATGATTGAGGCCATGACGGCAGCCACCCTACGCGCCAAGGTTGCGCTGTCAATCAACCTGACCGGCGGCGTCTTTGTTAACCAATCAGCGGCTTACTCCGACTACCACGGCACGGGCGGCAATCCAGCGGCCAATGCTTCATACACCGATGCGGCCTTCGTCGCTAACCGCTTCGTTGTCGTCCAACGCCGTTATCACCTCTAAGGGCCACCATGAATTTCAACACCCTTCACTTCAACGTCGACGCGGGTATCGCCCGCCTCTCGCTGAACCGTCCTGACAAACTGAACAGCTTTACCGGTGAGATGCATGCCGAACTGCGCACCGCCCTTGACCAAGTTCAGGTTGACGAAAAAATCCGCGTACTCGTCCTAAGTGGTAACGGACGCGCCTTCTGTGCCGGGCAGGATCTAGCGGATCCTGAAATGAGCACCGTCGACGGCAAAATGCCGGACATCGGCAATCTCGTTGAACGCAACTACAAGCCGCTCGTCTTGCGTCTGCAAAACCTGCGCGTGCCGACTCTTGCCGCCGTCAATGGCATTGCGGCCGGAGCAGGCGCTTCTGTCGCTCTGGCCTGTGACCTCGTTGTTGCAACAAAGTCGGCCTCATTTCTGCAAGCGTTCTCCAAAATTGGCTTGCTACCGGATACCGGCGGTACGTGGTTTCTGCCGCAACGCGTCGGCATGGCTCGGGCTATGGGACTGGCACTGCTGGCCGACAAGCTAACCGCCGCCAAAGCCGCAGAATGGGGCTTGATCTGGGAATGCGTTGAGGACGCCGATTTTGCGGCTCGCATCGATGCGCTGGCCGTTCAACTGGCAAACCTGCCGACCAAAGCCCTGGTTCGCACCCGTCAAGCGATGCATGCTGCACCGGGTCACACACTGGAGCAGCAACTGTCAATGGAAGGTGGCTTTATGCGCGAACTCGGCTGGAGTGCGGATTACGCTGAAGGCGTTAATGCCTTCATGGAAAAACGTGCGCCAAAATTTACTGGCCAATAAGGTGAGCGCGTGAGTCACTCACCTTTACCCCAACAGGCCATTATCGCGGTCATTGGCACCGGAGCGATGGGGGCCGGAATCGCCCAGGTCGTCGCAGCGGCAGGTCATCGAGTCAGGCTTTTTGATGCCCGAGAAAATGCCGCCAAAGACGCGGTGAAGGGTCTTCGTGCGCAGTTCGTCAAACTGGCAGAAAAAGGCAAAATTAGCGCCGAGAACGCACGGGCGGCCGGTGAGCGCTTGTGCGCAGTCGACCAGTTGAGCGATCTGGCCGGTTGTACCTTAATCATCGAAGCCATCGTCGAAAATCTCGAAGCCAAGCAAACCTTATTTAGCACGCTTGAAGCCATCGTTGGCGCTGACTGCCTCTTCGGTACGAACACTTCGTCGATTTCCGTTACGGCCATCGGAGCCGCCCTGAAACATCCGCAGCGCTTAGCCGGGCTGCATTTCTTCAACCCGGCACCGCTCATGGGGTTGGTCGAGGTGGTTTGTGGCCTCGCCACCGAGCGCCGTGTCGCCGACGTTCTATTTGCCACGGCCAATGCCTGGGGCAAAACGGCGGTACATGCTAAATCGACGCCCGGCTTTATCGTCAATCGTGTTGCTCGCCCTTACTACGCCGAGGCTCTGCGGCTGGCGCAAGAAGGTGCGGCGGATTACGCCAGCATTGATGCGGTGATGCGCGAAGCCGGTGGCTTCCGCATGGGCCCCTTCGAGTTGATGGACATGATCGGCCATGACATTAATTTTGCCGTCACACAATCCGTCTGGCACGCCTTCTTTAACGACTCGCGCTATCGTCCCTCGTTGATTCAGCAAGAACTCGTCGATGCCGGTTATTTCGGTCGCAAAAGCGGGCGAGGTTTCTACGACTACCGTGAGGGCGCCGATAAGCCCATAGCGCAAACCGAAGCCCCACAAACGCCAACCGGGATGATCGTACTCTTTGGTCAGTCGCCGCTAAGCCATGCTCTAGCCCTGCGTTTGCAGCAGCACGGCGTGTTATTTACCCGTGCGCCTGAGAGCGACGGGCGAATTGCCGAAGTCGGCGACGCCACCATTTTCGTCACGGATGGGCGCAGCGCGACGCAACGTGCCGCTGAATCAGATCTTGCCAATACCGTGCTGATTGACCTCGCACTCGATTACAACACCGCCACCCGCCTCGCCATGAGCGCCGCCGCGCAGTGCCAGACGCCAGCAATCAACGCCGCCATAGGTTTGTTTCAAGCCGCTGGCTATACCTTGTCACGCTTTCGCGACGTTCCCGGCCTCGCCGTTATGCGCACGGTGGCGATGCTCGCCAACGAAGCGGCGGATGCCGTCAATCAAGGCGTGTGCTCCGCCGTCGGTGCCGACGCCGCCATGTGCCTCGGGGTGAATTACCCGCTGGGGCCGTTGGCTTGGGCCGACCGCGTCGGGGTAAACACGATCTATACCGTGCTCACCCACCTTGGCCGCAGTTATGGCGAGGATCGCTACCGTATTTCTCCGCTCATCCAGCGTGCTGTCTTTGCTGCTAGGAATCTCCATGACTGAACCCACGCCATCCACTGACGCCGCGCAAGCGCTGGCCGATGCCACCACCGCCGCCATGTGGGTACGTGACCGCACGGCGCAAGCGCTGGGTATGCAAATCGTCAGCGTCGTACCGGGCGCGTCGCGGCTCACCATGACCGTTCGACCCGACATGGTCAACGGCCATCATTTCTGTCACGGCGGGATGATTTTCACCCTTGCCGATGCCGCCTTTGCCTACGCCTGCAACAGCTACAACAAAAACACGGTAGCCTCGGCCTGCCATATTGACTTCCTCGCCCCGGCCAAAGAAGGAGAACATCTGGAAGCCGAAGCGGTCGAACAATCGGCCACCGGTCGCACCGGCGTTTACGACATCACGGTGCGCATCGTCGGCGGCAAAACCATCGCCCTGTTCCGGGGCAAGAGTTATCGCATCAGCGGCGAGGTCATCGCCGGATTAGAACAGGCCAACTGAGCCATTGCCCAACGGAGGAGATCAACATGACCGCCAAAAAACCGCTGCCCGGCGAACTCGATGCCATCGAAACAGCCAGCCGTGACGAGATTTCTGCCTTGCAACTGACCCGCCTGAAATGGTCTGTGCGCCACAGCTACGACAACGTCGCCCCCTACCGCCAAAAATGCCAAGAGAAGGGCGTACATCCCGATGACCTGAAAACACTTGAAGATCTCGACAAGTTCCCTTTTATGACCAAGCTTGATCTGCGCGATAACTATCCTTTTGGTCTCTTTGCCGTGCCGCGCAGCCAACTCGCCCGTTTGCACGCCTCCAGCGGAACGACCGGCAAATCGGTGGTCGTTGGCTACACTAAAAACGACATCGACAATTGGGCGGATGTCGTCGCCCGGTCAATTCGCGCTGCCGGTGGTCGCGCCGGTGACATGGTGCATGTCGCCTACGGTTACGGCATGTTTACGGGTGGCTTAGGGGCTCACTATGGCGCAGAACGCTTGGGTTGTACGGCGGTGCCCATGTCCGGTGGTCAGACCGAGAAACAAGTACAGCAAATCTTAGATTTTCAGCCCGAAATCATCATGGTTACGCCCTCCTACTCGCTGGTGATTGCCGAGGAATTTGAGCGTCTGGGAATCAAGCCCGAGGACATCTCGCTCAAGATTGGCATCTTCGGTGCCGAGCCTTGGGGCGAAGGAATGCGCGGCGAGATCGAAAAAAAGCTGGGCATTGACGCCATTGATATTTATGGTCTTACCGAAGTCATGGGGCCGGGTGTCGCCTGTGAATGTATTGAAAGCAAAGATGGCCCGGTCATCTGGGAAGATCATTTTTTACCCGAAATCATCGACCCGGAAACCGGTGAAGTTCTGCCTGACGGAAAAGAAGGCGAACTGGTATTTACCTCACTCACCAAAGAAGCCTTCCCCGTCATCCGCTACCGCACCCGCGACCTAACGCGTCTGTTACCGCCGACGTCACGTTCTTTCCGCCGCATCGGCAAGATCACGGGACGCTCGGACGACATGCTGATTATCCGTGGTGTCAATCTCTTTCCGACCCAGATCGAGGAACAAATTCTGCGCGACCCACGTTTGTCTGGTAATTACCAAGTTGTCGTCACCCGCGAAGGCCACTTGGACAACCTAGAAGTCCGCTGCGAGCTGCAACGCGAACTCTCCGGTAAGCTAGCACCGGTCGAATTACAGGTGATCAGCACGAGTCTCCAACAGCGCATCAAAACGATCATCGGCGTTTCGGTGAACATTACCGTAATGCAATTTGACGGCATTCCACGCACCCAAGTCGGCAAGGCCCGTCGGGTACTCGATGAACGGAAGAAATTGAACTGAGAGTGCAAAGATGACTCGAAACGCGATGCCCCAAGCTTTTATCTGCGACGCCATTCGCACACCCATCGGACGCTACGGCGGTGCGCTTTCCAGCGTGCGCGCCGACGACCTCGGGGCGATCCCGATCAAGGCGCTGATGGAACGCAATCCACAGGTCGACTGGACATCTATCGATGACATCATCTACGGCTGCGCCAACCAAGCGGGCGAAGACAATCGCAACGTCGCCCGCATGTCCGGCTTGCTCGCCGGCTTACCTGTTGAGGTGCCAGGGACGACGATCAACCGCCTGTGCGGTTCCGGCATGGATGCCCTCGGTCTCGCCGCACGTTCGATTAAATCAGGTGAAACCTCACTGATGATCGCCGGAGGCGTCGAAAGCATGTCGCGTGCGCCCTTTGTCATGGGCAAAGCCGAGTCGGCCTTTTCTCGCAATGCGGTGATTTTCGATAGCACCATTGGCTGGCGTTTCGTCAATCCGCTAATGAAAAAACGCTTCGACACGCATTCGATGCCGCAAACAGCGGACAACGTGGCGACCGACTTCAACATCTCCCGCGCCGATCAGGACGCCTTCGCCGTCCGCTCACAGCAACGCTGGGGAGCGGCTCACGCTGCTGGTCGTTTTGCCGACGAACAAATACCCGTCGTTATCGCGCAAAAAAAGGGCGCCGCCATCATTTTCGACACCGACGAACATCCGCGTCCTGAAACAACGCGGGAACAACTCGCCGAGTTAAAAGGCATCAATAGCCCCGAACTTTCGGTGACGGCCGGCAACGCTTCTGGCGTCAATGATGGCGCTTGCGCACTATTGATCGCGTCGGAAAACGCCGCCGGTCAATATGGTCTAAAGCCGCTGGCTCGGGTTGTGGGCATGGCCACCGCGGGCGTCGCCCCGCGCATTATGGGTTTTGCGCCCGCCCCAGCGGTACGCAAGGTCTTGGCTCAAACCGGCCTGTCGTTGGCGCAAATGGACGTTATCGAACTTAATGAAGCTTTCGCCGCCCAAGCCCTGGCGGTGTTGCGCGACCTTGGCTTGGCGGACGATGCCGCGCACGTTAATCGCAACGGTGGGGCCATCGCCCTCGGCCATCCGCTGGGAATGAGTGGCGCTCGGCTGGTGACGACCGCCACCTATGAATTAATTCGTTGTGGCGGTCGTTACGCCTTGTGTACCATGTGCATCGGTGTC
>CAIWVX010000086.1 GCA_903916205.1 uncultured beta proteobacterium | reverse complement strand
CGCCACGGCCGCCGCCACCAGCAAAAGAATCCAGATGAAACGGGCTGCAATACGGTCAGCCATTTCGACGATATGCGGCTTTTCCATCGCCGCACGCTCCATCAAGCGGATAATCGCCGACAGCCGCGTTTCCTCTCCCACCCGTTCCACTTTTATAAACAGCGGGCTTTCAACATTGACTGCACCACCGGTCACTGGCGAACCCGGTTGTTTGATCATCGGCACACTTTCGCCGGTTAAGAGTGATTCGTTGGCACAGCTAAACCCTTCAAGAACCCAACCATCCGCCGGAATGGTTTCACCCGGACGAACCAGTACCACATCATCCGGTAGTAGATCGGAGGTCACAATTTGTTCAATCCGGCGTTGTTCCGGGAATCCCGCCACGCGGGAAGCAAACGCTGGCATGAGCTTGGCTAGTGCCTCGGTCAGGCTGACGGCATGTTGGCGTGCGGTCATTTCGAGGAATCGCCCGCCGAGCAGGAAGAAGACAAACATGGTCACTGAATCAAAATAAACTTCGCCAGAGGCCGTCAATGTGGCCCAGACACTGGCGGTAAACGCCGCGCCAACGCCTAGGGCGACCGGTACGTCCATGCCCACTCGGTGCAATTTAATGTCACGCCAAGCCCCACGAAAGAAAGGCTCCGCCGAATAAACCACCACCGGCAACGTCAGCACCATGCTCGCCCAACGCAGCAGTAATTCAATATCGTGGGTCATGTCGCCATCATCGGCAAGATACGCGGGAATGGCGTACATCATCACCTGCATCATTCCGAACCCGGCCACAAACAAGCGCCACAAGGCATTTTTCCGCTCTTTGTGAGCCAGTTCCTCATTTTTTGCCGCATCGTAGGGATAAGCGGCATAACCAATCGCGGCGATTGCGGCCAGAATGTCGGAAAGCTTTATCTGGGCTTCATCCCAGCGCACACGGGCGCGTCGCGTGGCAAAGTTGATGGCTACGCCGGTGACACCGGGAAGCTTGGCGACCTGTTGCTCGTTAAGCCAGATACAGGCGGCACAGGTGATTCCCTCAATAATGAGCGCCGCCTCGCGTTCATTGTCAGCCAGCACACGAACAAAACTTTTTTGAAAGTCGGCGTGATCATAAAGTTTCAGCCCGTCCAGAAGTGCAGGCACCGCCTCGCGCCGCGAAGTGGGCAGGGCATCGCGATTACGGTAATAGTTCGCCAGCCCGTTATCAACAATGGCTTGTGCTACCGCCTGGCAACCGATGCAGCACATGGATCTGGGCTGCGCATCAATGTTGACCGACAACGCGACTTGCGCCGGTACCGGCAAGCCGCAGTGATAGCAATTTTCCTGACTGATCAATGATTAAAACCTCGTGCCGGACAGAAAAAGTCGCCAGGAACAGCCCACACACCAAGACGGCAAAGCGTATATTCCGGTTCGCTTAGCCTCATTTATGCGCTGCAAGCGCGTCGCGAACACATTGTTTGTGTTCGGCACCTTTGGTTCCCTTGCAGCTTGCATGGGCTACTTTGCGGGCTTGTTGATGGGCCTTGCAGCTTTCGACATTCTTGGCCTTGGAGCAATCTTTTGGCGGGCGTTTGGCGAGTTTTGATTGCGGGATTGTTTGCAAAGATTGTGCGGGCACCAAGGAGGTTAGTCCGGGCGCTCCCGGAACGCCAGCCGGACCTTGTTGTGCGCTTGCTGGCATAGCCAAGAAGGTGGCGGCCAGTGAAATGGCAAAAAATAGGGTTTTCATGGAAATCTCCAGTTAAGGGGTAAAAAAGCGTGTTGCCTAGTCAATGAGTGGTTTGCCGTGCTAGCCCGGATTGTAGTCTTAGTTGAATGATCTGTGGTGTTGCTGTG
>CAIWVX010000085.1 GCA_903916205.1 uncultured beta proteobacterium | reverse complement strand
GGCCTGAATCCGTATGGAATTGGGGAGAAAAACTACCGGTGGAGATAAAGCTAAAAAGCTCATCACAACGGTCTTCAAAATAATCCGCCAAAGTCGAACATCCGCTTTCTGTGTCGGCGATACTTTCTAAATAGTCGTACGCGGTTTCCGCATCGCGATGGATGATGGCATTCATCATGGCGCGCAGGCGCTCGCCGCTACGATCACCGTATTTTTTTTCAAGAACAATCGCTCGGGCAAACTGCTCAGGCGTCACCAGCAGGTTAACAACCGACTCTTTTGAGGAATCAAACTCGCGCATTACGGCCAGTAAATCCTTGGGTTGCATCTCTTCGAGAATACTGACCAGCGCATGATCACCACTCTGGTCAGCAACGGCCACCAGTGCTTTCTCGGCCCCATCAATATCACCGGCATGAATTAACTCAGCGGATCTCAAAACGATTTGGTGCATAGCTTGCCCTTCTGTAGACATCATGGTGTTCCACTATCCAGCGATTCAAAACCCTGTTCGGCCAGCCATCCTGCGCCAGCCTCGCCCAAATCATCGGCATCGTTGTCGTCATCATTCTGATCAAAGTCTTCGGCTGCACGTCGCTCGGATTCATGGCCCTCCGATGATGATTTTGTGCGCAAAAATTCAAGCGCTGCGGTGATGACCAGAAAGACATCGCCCCCGCTGACCTTCAATGCCGATTCGACCAATGGTAAAGCCCAATCAGCCAGCGTCAGCTCGACTTTGAGCGTATCCCAAGACACGAAATCAACCTCAGTAGGCTCACTGAGTACAATCTGCCGCATAATTTCTGGCGAATTAAATTCGAACGCATCGAAAAATACAACCGCCACCATTTCACAGCTCAATTCAATCATTGGCAAAATGGCGTTGATCTCTCGCCGCTTATCATTCAGCCGCTTTTGCAGCACCGACTTGCCTGCGGAATCGGTAATCAGGTCGTCGATTTCAGCATTGTAACTGCGGCTCAGTTCAGAAAAATAAGGTGATTTATTCAATGCAGAATTCCTTGGATGTATTTCGCTGAAATTTCCCGCGCGACGGGTAAAGGATCTTCGATAAGACTACGTTGACGGTAAGCGTCAAAGGTTTTACGTCGCTCGGTATCACAAAGAACGTCATAGGCTTCCTGAATCTCGCGAAAACGCACCGCCGCGTCCGGTGAAGAATTTTTGTCGGGGTGATACAAGGTGGCTTTTTTTCGGTACGCCGCCTTAATTAACTCTACGCTGGCGCTCGAAGAAACCCCCAGCAACGCATAAAAATCACGCACTAAAGACATTTTTCAAGTCCTGCCTTTTTGTGTCTAGGCTTGACGCATAAATCAGATTGTCCTACACGCCATTTCTGCAAAGCTTCAATGGGTTCGATTTCGGGTGTCAGTGTCATCTTTAAGGTGTGCGGGCGACACACACGAAGGGGTGGTCTGGCACAGGAATGGATTTGGCTCATGACTTCTTTTCTACCTGTAATAACTCAATCATGTCACGCATCAACGGGTGGACTCTGAACAGTGACCCGCTACGAACGGGGGGCTATGATCACACGGGAGGCACTAAGAACTCAACTGCGACGCTGTAAAGGTAAAAGAAAGGGGAAAGGGGCAACCCATTAATTTCTACTCAAGGAGGCAAAAAAAGTGCAATTGAGCCTAGCCCCAATGGCATTCTTCTACGTGAATGGCTTTTCGAGAGCATCCAGTACCGGCGAGCACACATAGAAACGGCCCCACTGCCTTCCACTTATCTCTTTCAGTATGCCCGCTTCTTCGAGCACGCTTATCGCAGCCTTGGCCGTTGGATGCGTTTTATTGAGCACTTTTGCTGCTCTGGAAATAGTCATATACGGGTTTGTGAAGAGATCATCTAATAGACCAAGTGCATTGGCTTTGTCTCGCAATTGAGTCCGGTATTGTTCTCGTAGCGTGTGAAGTTCCCGCGCCTGCTCACCCGCTTCTGTTGCGATCTCGGTCACGCCCTGGAGGAAAAATCGTATCCACGGAATCCAGTCGCCATGTGTCCGAACACGCTGCAGTAGATCGTAGTAGTCATTTTTGTGCGCATCAATAAAAGCAGAAAGATACAAAAGTGGCTGCGAAAGGCGCTTTCTCTCCATGAGAAAAAATGTCACTAGCAGTCGCCCGACACGTCCGTTGCCATCCAAAAACGGGTGGATGGTCTCAAACTGGACGTGCATCATTGCGCACTGAATCAGGTCTGGAATGACGTCTCGCACATGAAGAAACTTCTCCCATGCGCCGAGGCAATCCATCATGTCGTTCACGGGCGGGGGCACGAAGGCGGCGGTCATTGGATTGCTGCCCATGGGGCCAATCCAATTTTGCGATGTCCTGAATTCACCTGGCATAGCTCTATCCCCTCGAACTCCTATCATCAATTTTTCGTGAATTTCCCGAACCAGCCTGAGAGATAGAGGCAATTCCGGCAGCAGGTTGATACCATGCTCCAAGGCACTAATGTAATTACGAATTTCTTTAATATCGTCAGTGCTGGAGCGATTTGCATGCCCATCGTCCAGTTCGTCAATGAGCAAATCTGAGAGGCTAGCCTTGGTTCCTTCAATCCGCGAAGAGAGAACGGCCTCACGTTTTATGTATGGCGATATTAGCAGGTGCGGGTTGAGCAACTGCCCCCCCAGACCAGACAACTCGGATAGAGCCGCATCCGCCCTCGAAAGCGTTAAAACCAAGTCCATGTCGAAAATTATTTTGGGCGGAAGCGCATTTGGAACAAAGGCTAGGTATCCCTGAGGAGTGTTTGCTAACCTGCCGCTTTTTTTATCTGAAAAATCTTTTGGATTCATAGTGGTAAAGAGGTAATTAAAATTTATTTTCAAACAATTATAGGCTTTGAAAGAAAAATAGC
>CAIWVX010000084.1 GCA_903916205.1 uncultured beta proteobacterium | reverse complement strand
GTGCTGGTCGAAATTTTTCACTTCATGGGCCATGAGCTGGTCATTGCTCGCTTTCCGCACTTAGCTGAAAGTGAGTACTGGCGCTTAGCTAACGAGTGGCTGCAAAACTATGGTCTGCTTGCTCTCGCTGTTATCGCTGGCTCCCCTTTGCCGCAAACCCCGATCATTTTTCTTTACTCATTAACTGCGCCCTCAACCCTCGGTGTATTACTTGCGGTCGGCGTCGGAAAAACCATGAAATATGTTTTTTTATCGTGGCTAATCGCCCGCTACCCAGCGCGCTTTATCCACTACCGTCTGGATTTATAAACAACCGGTTTTTGCGCCCTTGCGGTAAATTTTGACGTTTGCTGCCGTTGATTCGTTCACCTGCTGCATGACTTGGCGGCCACGGCTATACTTATCACTTTCCGAATAATCATCTGCTTCAGGGAGTTTTTATGGAATCGCTTCGCTTCGTGTTGCCGCAATCAGAAATTCCGACGCACTGGTATAACGTTGTCGCCGATATGCCTAATAGGCCGTTGCCACCGCTAGGCCCGGACGGTAAGCCAGCGACGCCGGAGCAGATGGGGGCGATCTTTCCGATGGCTATTTTGGAACAGGAAATGTCCGGCGAGCGCTGGATTCCGATTCCGCAGGAGGTGCGTGAGATTTATCGCCTATGGCGTCCGTCGCCGCTGATTCGTGCTGCACGACTGGAAAAAATGCTTGGCACGCCGGCCAAGATTTACTATAAAAACGAAGGCGTTTCGCCTGCGGGTTCGCACAAGCCGAACACCGCCGTAGCGCAAGCCTATTACAACAAACAGGCCGGGATTAAGCGAATTACCACCGAAACTGGCGCCGGTCAGTGGGGCTGTTCAATGGCGCTGGCCGGCCAGATGTTCGGGCTTGAGGTTCGTGTCTATATGGTCAAAGTCAGCTACGGCCAGAAGCCTTATCGTCGTTCGATGATGCAAACTTGGGGGGCGGAAGTTTTTGCCAGTCCTTCAAACATGACCCAGACCGGGCGGGCGGCCTTGGCGGTCGATCCTGAAAATCAAGGCTCGCTGGGTCTGGCGATTTCCGAAGCGGTTGAAGAGGCGGCCTCGCGTTCGGATACCAATTACGCGCTCGGTTCGGTACTTAATCACGTCGCGCTGCATCAAACCATTATCGGTTTAGAAGCCAAGAAGCAGTTTGAAATGGCTGGAGACTGGCCCGATGTTATTTTTGCTCCCTGTGGCGGCGGCTCGTCATTTGCGGGGATGGCCTTCCCGTTTATTGCCGACAATGCGGCCGGAGGGCGTAAGGGTAAACCGGTGCGACTGGTCGCGGTTGAGCCGTCGTCGTGCCCGTCACTGACCAAGGGGGAATACGCCTACGATTTTGGTGATGCGTCCGGTTTTACGCCACTGATGAAAATGTTTACGCTCGGCCACGACTTCATGCCGCCGGGTATTCATGCCGGTGGTTTGCGTTATCACGGGGCTTCGCCGCTGGTGTCTCAGCTTTATCATGAAGGCTTGATTGAGGCCATCGCCGTACCGCAGTTGGCGACCTTCGACGCCGGTGTGATGTTTGCCCACGCCGAAGGCATTATTGCCGCCCCGGAATCAAACCACGCTATTCGCGGAGCCATTGATGAAGCGCTGCGCTGCAAGGCTTCCGGCGAAGCCAAGACCATCCTGTTTAATCTCACGGGTCACGGTCACTTCGACATGGGTTCTTACGACCGTTATTTTGCCGGCGAACTTGAAGACTTTGCTTACCCGGAAGAAGCCATCAAGAAATCCTTGCAGCATTTGCCGAAGTTCGGCTGAGAAATAAGGACACTTTCCGCCATGCGCCCTCTGGTTTTTTTGCTGGTTCTTGTCAATCTGCTCTTTTTCGTCTGGACAGAAGGCTACTTTGCCTCTTCACCAGACGCGGATGCCCTTCGCCTACAGCAGCAATTGTTGGCCGATCAGATCACGATCGTGGCCCGTGATGAGCTACCGCTCAACCTCACCACGAGCGACAAGCTAGAAAAGTCCGAGGGGTGCGTATTACTCAGTGATTTGCCTGTGGCCGAGATCCCCAAAATTGAGCGCCTAGTGGCTGAAAAACTGACTTCGTTCAAAACGGCACGGACGAAGAATGGCGGAGGCGGAAATTTCTGGGTCTATATTCCGCCCTTTGCGAACAAACAGGATGCCGAACGTAAGGTCGCTGAACTACAAACCCTGCGCGTTCCTGAGTTATTTATCGTGCAGGACGCAGGCCCCAATTACTTGGCTATTTCCTTGGGGATATTCTCAACCAAAGAAGCCGCCTCTGAGCGCCTTGCCGAACTTCGCGCAAAAGGCGTTCGTAGCGCCAGAGTCGGCGAGCGTGAGTCTAAAACGGGGGCCGTATCGCTGGAAATTCAAGGCCCGGAATCACAGGCAGAAATACTGCGTCAAACCTTAAGCGAGACCTGGCCAAAAATCCAAATGGCGGCGGTGCAGGCCCATGCGCCGGCGGCGCTGGTGCTGTGCATGGGCTTCGACACCTTCGGCGACGACCCGCTGAGC
>CAIWVX010000083.1 GCA_903916205.1 uncultured beta proteobacterium | reverse complement strand
GTTTTTTTTAAGCGTAAAGTATTTGAATCGATAGGAGGATTTGATCTTTCATACAAACTGCTTGCTGACAATGATTTTTTTTCAAAAGCTGCGGTAAATGGATTTAAATTCAAAACCGGAGATGAAAACACGCCGCGCTCCGAGTTGGCGAGTAAAAGAATTCTTTATTACAGTGCATTTACGGAAGATTTGTTCTCTTGGGACAATGATCTCGAATTTGATGCCGAACCAAAATTGTTAATCCGTTCTAACTCATTCACTCGATGGGTGCTGGAAGAACAAGGCCAAGACCAGAACATCGTTACGAACTTTCAACGCTATACGAACGATAAGCTCACTCCACGCTTCAACGAAAAATATAAATCAAAAGGCAAGGACGGTAATGCGGTCACTGTTGAAGCGTTTTCAGAGGTGACTTTCTCGCTGGAGGGCGGCAATTATGAGCATACTGGAAGTCTGAAAATTTCCAAGAGCGAAGAAAGCAACTTCATCTGGAGTATTTTCTATACGCTGCTCGAACAGGCGATTTCTACGCTCAATGATGTTCAGCCCGACTTCTCTGAACCAACACCATTTGACAACCTAGAATATGTGTTCATTGACGATCCTGTCAGTTCTCTGGACGACAACCACCTGATTCAGTTGGCCGTAGACTTGGCGCAGTTGGTCAAGTCGAACGAATCCAGTATCAAGTTCATCATCACGACGCATAACCCACTTTTCTTCAACGTGCTTTGCAATGAATTTGGTAGCGATGAAAAAACCGAACGCTACAGCTGGAAATCAAAATGGTTCAGCAAGTCACGCTTGGAGAAAAATGATGATAGCAGCCTCAATCTAGTAGAGCAGCCAAACGATTCTCCGTTTGCCTATCACCTGCACCTGATATTGCAGCTTGAAGAGGCGATAAAGAGCGGACAGATTGAAAAGTATCACTTCAACCTGCTTCGGAATATTCTCGAAAAGACGGCGACATTTCTTGGGTACAAAAGGTGGGAGCATCTTCTGCCGGAAACGGACGATGGCTTGCCTAATCCGTACGCCAAGCGAATTGTGAACTTCTCAAGTCATTCGAAACACGCTGCCGAAGAAGTGTCACCACTGAAGCCAGAAGAGAAGCAGGTTCTGGAAAAATTGGTCAAGCACGTTGTCCAGAACCATCGATTTTGGCAGCAGAACCTCAATAAGGTGAAACCCCATGCAGACAGACACAAAAGTCAAACTCCAACTATTTGAGTCAATCCACATTCGGACATCCTGGGATGAGGCTGAGGAAAAATGGTGGTTCTCTGCGCTGGATGTAGTGGCGGCACTAACCGATCAGACGGACTATGCCAAGGCTAGAAACTACTGGAAGTGGCTAAAAAGTAAGCTAAAACAGGAAGGTAGCGAAGTGGTTAGTGTCACTAACCAGTTGAAGCTCGAAGCACCCGACGGCAAGAAACGTCTCACCGATGTACTGGATACCCAGCAGGTTTTCAGAATTATCCAATCCATTCCCTCCAAAAAAGCTGAGCCTTTCAAGCTATGGCTGGCTGAAGTCGCCAATCAACGCCTTGACCAATTGCAAGACCCGGAATTGTCCATCGAGCAGGCCATGCTGGACTACAAGCGCCTGGGTTATTCGGATAGCTGGATTAACCAACGGCTCAAGAGTATTGAAATCCGCAAGGAACTGACCGACGAGTGGAATAAACACGGTTTGCAGGAAGGCGCAGAATTCGCCTTTTTGACCGATGTGATTTACAAGACTTGGGCCGATAAAACCGCCAAGGAATACAAGCAACACAAGGGGCTAAAAAAAGAAAACCTGCGCGACAACATGACCAATAAAGAGTTGGTGATGAACATGCTGGCCGAGCTTTCCACAAAGGAGATTTCGGAAGCCGTTAATCCACAATCCTTGTCGGAGCACGAGAATGTGGCAAAGCGCGGCGGAGGCGTAGCGAAAGAGGCTCGGCTAAAACTGGAAGCCGAAACCGGCAAGCCGGTTGTTACCTCGCAAAATGCCAAGGAATTGCGGCTTGCAGACAAAGCGCCTAACACTGACTGAGAATCCCCCATGACTGACTACAAAACCATCGCTGAATCCAAAAACTTTATCGTCCTCGATAAATACTCCCCGGAATGGAAGGTCAGCGAAAGCTATCAGAGCGAATACGATCTGGAGCGGGAGTTCATTCAGGATTTGCAAAATCAGGGTTATGAATACCTGCCCGGCCTGAACACCCCCGAAGCCTTGCTCGCCAATGTGCGCCTGCAACTGCAAACCCTCAATAACGTGCAGTTTGCTGACGGCGAGTGGCTGCGCTTTGTGGAGACGTTTCTGGACAAACCCAGCGATAGCATCGTCGATAAAACCCGCAAGATTCACGACGACTATATTCACGACTTTGTGTTTGATGATGGCGGCATCCAGAACATCTACCTGCTGGACAAGAAAAACACTGTCCGCAACAAGGTGCAGGTCATCAAACAGTTTGAGCAGACTGGCAGTCACGCCAACCGCTATGACGTAACAATTCTGGTCAATGGACTGCCGCTGGTGCAGGTGGAGCTGAAAAAACGCGGAGTGGCGATTCGCGAAGCCTTCAACCAAGTGCACCGCTACAGCAAGGAAAGCTTCAACAGCGAGCACTCCTTGTACAAGTATTTGCAACTGTTCGTGATCTCCAATGGAACGGATAGCCGTTACTTTGCCAATACCACCCAGCGCAATAAAAACAGCTGCGACTTCACTATGAACTGGGCGAAGGCGGATAACGGTCTGATCAGAGACCTGAAAGACTTCACGGCCACCTTCTTCCAGAAGCACACCCTGCTCAATGTGCTGATTCATTACTCAGTGTTCGATGTCAGTAACACGCTGTTGGTGATGCGCCCCTACCAGATTGCCGCCACGGAACGAATTTTGTGGAAGATTAACTGCGCGTATCAAGCCAAGAACTGGAGCAATACCGAAAGCGGTGGCTTCATCTGGCACACCACGGGCTCAGGCAAGACACTGACTAGCTTCAAGGCCGCTCGTCTTACCACTGAACTGGACTTCATCGACAAGGTGTTCTTTGTGGTCGACCGCAAGGATCTGGATTACCAGACCATGAAGGAGTACCAGCGCTTTTCTCCTGATAGCGTAAATGGTTCAGACAGCACCGCTGGTCTGAAACGCAATCTGGACAAGGACGATAACAAGATTGTTGTCACCACCATCCAGAAGCTCAACAACCTGATGAAAAGCGAGGGCGATCTATCCATCTACGGCAAGCAGGTTGTTTTCATTTTTGATGAGTGCCACCGCAGTCAGTTTGGCGAGGCTCAGAAGAACCTGAAGAAGAAATTCAAAAGGTTCTATCAGTTTGGCTTTACTGGCACGCCGATCTTCCCAGAAAACGCGCTGGGTGCGGAAATTACCGCCAGTGTGTTTGGCCGTGAACTGCATTCGTATGTGATTACTGATGCGATTCGCGACGAGAAGGTGCTCAAGTTCAAGGTGGACTACAACGATGTGCGGCCTCAGTTTAAGTCTATCGAAACAGAACAGGATGAGACAAAACTCAGTGCAGCAGAGAACAGGCTGGCATTGCTGCACCCTGACCGGATCAACGAGATCACCCAGTACATCCTGAACAACTTCCGGCAAAAGACCCATCGCCTGCACGCAGGCAACAAAGGGTTTAACGCTATGTTTGCGGTCAGCAGCGTGGATGCTGCCAAGCTGTATTACGAGTCATTCAGGGATTTGCAAAAGAGAAGCGAGTCGTCACAGACGCCTCTGCGGGTGGCCACCATCTTCTCGTTTGCAGCCAATGAAGAACAGGAATCCGTAGGTGAGATTCTGGATGAAAGCTTTGATGTATCAGCCATGAGTAGCAGCGCCAAAGAGTTTTTGAGCGCCGCCATCGCGGACTACAACACGCTGTTCAAAACCAATTTCAGCGTGGATAGCAATGGCTTCCAAAACTATTACCGCGATCTGTCCAAGCAGGTCAAAGCCAAGGAAATTGACCTGCTGATTGTTGTGGGGATGTTCCTGACCGGTTTTGATGCACCGTCGCTGAACACCTTGTTTGTGGATAAAAACCTGCGATTCCACGGGCTGATGCAGGCCTATTCGCGCACCAACCGCATTTTCGACGCCACCAAAACCTTCGGTAACATCGTAACGTTCCGCGATCTGGAGCAGGCGACTATCGACGCCATCACCTTGTTCGGAGACAAGAACACCAAAAACGTGGTGCTGGAAAAGAGCTACAAAGAATACATGGAAGGCTTCACCGATGTGGCAACAGGTGAAGCGCGGCGCGGTTTTGTGGACGTCGTGAAAGAACTCGAAGCACGCTTTCCTGATCCCGCAACGATTGAGAAGGAGACCGACAAAAAGGCTTTCGCCAAACTGTTTGGCGAGTATTTACGCATCGAAAATGTGCTGCAAAACTATGATGAGTTCGCCAGCCTGAAGGAATTACAAAGCATCGATATGACTGACCCTGCAGCGGTGGAGGCGTTCAAGGCTAGGTACTATTTGAATGATGATGCTCTGGCTGAACTGCAAGACATCACGCTCCCCGCTGAGCGAAAAATTCAAGATTACCGCTCCACCTACAACGATGTGCGCGACTGGCTGCGACGGGAGAAAGATGGCTCTGAGAAAGACAAATCCACCATTGACTGGGATGACGTGGTCTTTGAGGTGGATTTGTTGAAGTCACAGGAAATCAATCTGGACTACATTCTTGAGCTAATTTTTGAGCACAACAAGAAAACCAAAAGCAAATCAGAGCTCGTCGACGAAGTGCGCCGGGTGATCCGCGCAAGCCTTGGCAACCGCGCCAAAGAGAGTTTGCTGGTGGACTTCATAAATCAGACTGATCTGGACAAGATTGGTGATAAAGCCACCGTGATCGAAGCCTTCTTCACGTTCGCCCAAGCTGAACAGCATCGTGAAGCGCAAGCGCTAATTAGCAGCGAGAACCTAAACGCCGAGGCAGCAAAACGCTATATCACTACCTCACTCAAGCGTGAATTCGCCAGTGACAACGGTACTGAACTTAATGCCGTTCTGCCAAAGATGAGCCTATTGAATCCGCAATACCTGACCAAGAAACAGAGCGTATTTCAAAAAATCGCCGCTTTTGTCGAAAAATTCAAAGGCGTAGGTGGGCTGGTTTGATAAAGTCAGAGTCAAGTTGTGATTTAAAATTTGGCTCTATGTGATTTATGTTGTCGGCGCAGAAGAATATAAACGCCTACTCAACAATGTGTTGAGGGAAATTAAATTTATGAAAAAGAAAAAACTGCTTTTGGCTTTCATGCCGATGGTCATGCCCACGTCACCGCCGCTGGGCATTGCTTTGCTTAAAGGCTATCTCGGGCGATCACTGCCTGAGTGGGATATTGAGCTGCTTGATTTGAACCACTGGATTCACTTTCGCTTGATGAGTGGCATTGCCTCAGGGCAGGTTGCACTGAGCGCCGAAATGTATGCCCAGATGGAATGTGACATGCCAACCTTGATCGGTGCCGCAAATGCATTTATAGGGCGGGATAACGAGAATTTCTACCGCAATGGATCGGTCTACGACGTTTTTGCCAAGTCATTTCTCCATTTCACCCACGTTTTTGTCAAGTTGATGCATAAAGAATGCGAGACATGGCAGCAAACCGGCGAGTTGAGTCCCTTACTCAAAGAGATGTGCGAAGAAGTCGACAAGCACGCACCCGATGTCGTCGGGATTTCAATGATATTTTCAGAACAAATTCCTTTAGGCGCCTTGCTGGGGCGTCAGCAACGGCAGCAACACGGCCGAAAAGTATTCATGGGTGGCAGTTGTTTTACCGAAGGTGTCGAGCATTTTCTGAAGTGGTACCCGCAATCAGCCGATGCGGTCATTACGGGAGATGGCGAATTCCCTCTGAAAACTTTGCTGCAAAATGGCGGCCGCGCCGCATTGGTTCCCGGTGTGGCCTACTTACGGGATGACCGCGTTGAGCGATGTGCTCCGAGCTTCGACAAAAACATTGACCAGTTTGGAGCACCTGACTTTTCTGGGCTTCCGCTGAAACATTATTTTTCGCCTAAACCCGTATTGCCTCTGCTGCTCTCAAGAGGCTGTTACTGGCGGAAATGCACCTTTTGCGTACACTACTTCTCTGCTGGAGATTCCTACCGCATACATTCGCTGACACACATCATTGATATGCTGCGGTCTTCAGTCGCCGAGGGTATTCGGCATTTTTCCTTTGTGGACGAAATGATCGCGCCCGGTTTTTTCGTTCAATTGTCCAAAGCCATTCAAGAAGCCCAGCTTGACATCGCTTATTACGCCCTATCTAAGCCCAATAAAACGTTCTCTCCAACCGTTTTGAAGGACATGGCCGCCTCAGGCTGCAAGTACATTTTGTGGGGTGTTGAAAGCGCTAATCAACGGGTGCTTGACCTAATGGGTAAAGGAACGATAAAGGCCGATATCGCCAAGGTGCTGCAAGATGCCCATGCGGCTGGAATTGTTAACCATATCTATGTGATCTGTGGATTTCCTACTGAAACTCGCGAGGAGTGGCAGGAAACATTGGACTTCTTGCACGAAAATAAAGCGTTCATCAGCGCCATACACCGAGGCCCGTTTTCATTGGAGCAAGGCTCGCCGATTTCCAAAGACCTGCCCAAGTTCAGCATTACGCGAACATGGACACGCAGCGAAACTCCCTTAGGCGCACGTTTAGGTTATATCTGCGACAGCGGTCAAAGCATGGAGGAAGCGGTTGAAAGCTTTAGTCAGGCTTTGCCCTTTTTTCGAAGTTTTAATCCTTATGCCCGGCATCTCGCCAATTACCGCGATCATGCGCTACTTGTTTACGATGACCGATAATTGGCAAAAGAGGTGTAGGTCAAAAAACAGAGCGTTCTCCGGACATTTGCAGCATGGGTATCAAACTGGCCGATCCCCTCCAAAGACTTGAGCAGGT
>CAIWVX010000082.1 GCA_903916205.1 uncultured beta proteobacterium | reverse complement strand
CTACTTGTGTTGCAGCAAATAGGAATGCCATCAAAAGGATGTATCCACCGATTGCTGATCGCGCAAAAAGAGGGTGTGAGCGCGCAAAGCTGCGTAAAGGTGGTGAATCAGCAGGATGTTCGAAGCGTCATACAGACTGCCACCTTCCGGCAGCAAACCAACGCGCGCCAAGATTTCTTCTGCGTGCTCGTGTCCGGCCTCGGTCATCAAAACCTGATGCGCCTTCTCGTCGACCCAATAATCACCGGTGCCTTCCTCCTCAAGACAACGCTCAAGCATTGGCGCGACCTGGTTCATACGGAGATAGAGTTCGGTATGATCTTCAGCTTGACCCGAAATAATCAGCGGGGTGCGTGCTTCATCAATCAGGATTGAATCAACTTCGTCGACGATGGCGTAACTCAGTTTGCGTTGCACCCGCTCTGAAGCGCCATAGACCATGTTGTCGCGCAGGTAGTCAAAACCGAACTCGTTATTGGTGCCGTAAGTAATATCTGCCGCATAAGCCGCTTGCTTGGTGTCATGCTCCATCTGCGAAAGATTGACACCCACGGAAAGCCCAAGAAAGCGGTGTAACCGTCCCATCCATTCAGCATCACGACTGGCGAGGTAATCATTAACGGTGATGATATGCACACCCTTACCTGAGAGGGCATTGAGGTAAGCCGGCAAAGTAGAGACCAGTGTTTTCCCTTCGCCAGTACGCATTTCGGCAATCTTACCGTCGTGCAACACCATGCCGCCAATCAACTGGACATCAAAATGACGCATCCCCAATGCTCGCTTACCGGCTTCACGGACTACGGCAAAGGCTTCGGGCAGTAACGAATCGAGCGATTCGCCATTGACCACCCTTGATTTGAATTCAACGGTTTTGCCGCGCAAATCGTCGTCGGATAACGTACTGATCCCCGCTTCCAGTGCATTGATCTGTCGGACAACCGAGGAGTACTGCTTGATCAGCCGATCATTACGGCTGCCGAAAATCTTTTTGAGTAGGCCGGGAATCATTCTGGAGAGTATAGGAAAGCAAAAGCGAACATTCTAGCACGCACGACTCGCGTGGCGCAGAGACGCGGCATAGGCACCAAGGCAATCGCATGAATGCCAACGTTGTGAACAGTTAAAATAGTCGTTCACAATCAACGATTTACAGAGCGGCTGTTCACTGCAGCATTCTTTGTGTAGTTTTCTATCTTTTTGGGCGAGTCATTGAGATGGAAAACAAGCTGCATTGGTCGGCTGGGCCATGGATGCACAGATGACACGGCAACTCGTATTGGAGGCCCTGCAGATGGCGAGCGCCACGCGCAAACCGCCACCCAGCGTGATCTTTTATTCTGACCGTGATAGTCAATGCGCTAGTCAATGAGCAGCACCGGCAACTGTTATAACAACGCGCCCATGGAGAGCTTCTGGCATTCGTTGAAAGTTGAAGAAGCGCACGGGCAGAACTTCGTCACCCGAGAACAA
Source organism: uncultured beta proteobacterium (assembly GCA_903916205.1). GTDB lineage: Bacteria > Pseudomonadota > Gammaproteobacteria > Burkholderiales > Rhodocyclaceae > Propionivibrio. Next base: position 5,915 of record CAIWVX010000082.1, on the reverse strand, counting down.
GCGAAGCGGTGCGTGTTTGCTTACATTGAGGGCGGGTACAACTCAACCCGCATACACTCAAGTCTCAACGACCTCTCGCCGACACAATTTGAACGCGCTTGCCGTGACAAACTGAGTACTGCGTCAATGACGATAAACCAAGCTTTTACAGCAACAACAGCCAAATCGCTCGGCTAAATAAAAGAGTGGCTTAATTCCTCAATAAAAAGGTGACAAGATCAGAGCACGGCAACGCTCTTTCAAAACATCTCATCTTGGCGCAAAAAACGCCATTGCCCAATGGGCAAATCGGCTAGTTTTACCCTGCCAATTCGCACGCGTTTAAGCCCAATGACTCGTAAGCCCACCAGCTCACACATGCGGCGTATCTGGCGTTTGCGCCCTTCGGTCAGGACAAATCGCAGCTGATCTTCATTCAACCATTCGACTTTGGCTGGTTTGAGTTTCCGCTCGTCAAGACTGAGGCCGTAATTCAACAAAGCTAGGCCTCTGGCGTCGAGCTGGCCTTCAACTCGCACTAAGTATTCTTTGTCGATGGTCGAGTTTTCACCGATCAATTGGCGCGCTACGCGCCCGTCTTGCGTCAGCACCAGTAAGCCTGTCGAATCAATATCAAGACGACCCGCTGGCGCTAGACCTTTAAGGTGTGAGGCATGAAAAACGGGCGTGTCTAGGGTGCGGTACTGATTCTCTGGCAACACCAGCGTAACAGCCGGTGTGAAGCCCGGTTCAGGCTGCCCAGAGACATAACCGATTGGCTTATGTAACAGGACTGTCATTTGCTGTGCTAAGACGGCCAGAGCACCTTTGTCCAGCTTGATCTGTGCCGAAGGTTCGGCGCGCGCACCCAGCTCGGAGATGCGTTCGCCATCGACAAAAACCCAGCCGCGCTCGATATACGTATCCGCCTCTCGGCGTGAGCATAAACCACGTTCAGCCATCAACTTCGAGATGCGCACGGCGGTGGGAGAAGTCTGGTTTTGAAGCGTCACCGACGAGGGGCTATTCGATGTTCGTGGCGAGAATGCGCGCTTGGCAATGACTGGCGCACGCGAAGGCGTACCGCGCGGCTTTTGTTGTGGCGGAGGGCGTTTGGGTGGCGCAATAGTCAACGGCTTCTCACTTGCATCACGCCCTTTTTGCACGCCAAAAGACCCTAGTGTTCGCTTAGGAAGTCCTGTGGCAGGGGCTACTTCGGGCGTTTTTTCTTTCGGCGGCAGACGTAATGTTTTGCGCGGCAAATCAGCCATTGGCCATAATATCAATTAGCTCGACTTCAAATACCAAGCTTGCATTGGGTGGAATAACGCCGCCTGCACCCCTAGCGCCATAGCCTAGCTGCGGAGGAATGGTAAGTTTGCGACGGCCACCGACTTGCATTCCTAGTACGCCCTCGTCCCAACCGGCAATTACATTGCCCTCACCCAAAACAAATTCAATGGGGTCGTTGCGATCTTTGCTGGAATCAAATTTAATGCCGTTAATCAGCCATCCAGTGTAATGAACGCGGATATATTGGCCTGATGAAGCAGTTTCTCCGTCGCCTATTTTTAACTCTTCAATTTGCAGCCCGGATTCCGTTGTGCTAGTGGTCATTTTCTACCCGAATATATAAAAATGGGGAGTTTAGTCGAGACTTTGATTTGCCGCCAGTTCAACGCGCTTCTCAACTAAAATACCGACGTAAACGTCCCCACGTAGCTTTCCTCTTTAGACTACACTGGCATTCTAAAATCACACGAGATCGTTCATTATGGATATTCGTTCAATCATCTCCCCTGTCATTACCGACAAACAAGCACTCGAAGAATTCATCGAATCACTGAGCGATCTTGCGCCAAAAATAGAGCGTGATATTGCTCAATTGAAGCTCACCCCGGAGGATCGATCGGTGATCAGCAGTCTTTTCCGTTCGATGCACAACATCAAAGGTGATGCCATGTTGTGTCGGATTGAATTAGCTGTTGCCATAGCGCATCCGATTGAAACCGTCTTGGCGCGCTTCCGTAACAACGAATTGGCCTTTAGCGACATTATGGCCGAAGCCATTTTGCTGGCGCTTGACCGCCTTGAATTGGCGGCGGAAGCTATTTACGACGAGAAGTCACTAGACAATTTACGCCTTGTGGCTCTAGTGCGCGGACTGGAAACGCTTGCCCAGACAAGCCCTGAGAACATGAGTGACTGCTGTGGTGAACTCATTGAAGCGGTCACCGGTTTTCGACCAGCAACTGAAGCAGCTCAGCACTTTAGCGGCAAAATGGCGGCCGTTACCAAGAAGCCAATATTCCAGGAAACAGACGACATTCGTTTCTTCCGATCATTGGCAGAGCAATTAGAATCCCGTTCACTGTTATTTAAAGGGCGGACGTTACGCCTGCTGCGCCTAGCTTTAGAAACCAACCAGCAAAAAAACAACGTAATTGATCCGTTGCAGCTTGAAGCGGCGGTTTACATGCACGACATTGGAATGATGTTTTTACCCGAGTCTGTGTGGTTGAAAACTGAGCGCATGACGGAAGAGGAGAAAAAAGTCTTACAAATTCACCCCATCTACGCCGCAGGTATTCTGTCACGCATGGACAAATGGTCTGAGGCGGCGCAGATGGTTGCTCAGCACCATGAAACGCCTGACGGGCTGGGTTATCCTGACAGGATAAAGGTAGATCAGATTTGCGATGGCGCGAAAATTCTTGCCATTGTCGACGCCTTTGAGTCCGTGATGTTAAAGCATATCAATCGCGGCAAAAACCGCTCGGTATTGCGTGCCATTGCAGAAATTAACGCCTGCGACAACCAATTCGCCCCTGAGTGGATTGCCCCCTTTAACCAAGTTATTCGGCGCACCGTCGAGGCTTAATATCGAGACTTCAGCTGACCTTGTCCGACGCTTCGCGGGCACCCGTAAACTTTACGGCGAAAAGGCTTTTAAGCGTTTCACCTCGGCTCATATTGGCGTTATCGGCATCGGCGGGGTCGGGTCATGGGCGGCTGAAGCCTTGGCCCGTTCAGCCATTGGCCGAATTACCCTGATTGATCTCGATATGGTGGCCGAATCAAACGTCAACCGTCAGATTCACGCGCTGGGTGAGATCTTCGGAAAAGCCAAAGTCGCCGTCATGGCTGAACGTATTCTGCTCATCAATCCCGCATGTCAAGTAACAGAAATCGAAGATTTCGTCACCCCGGACAATCTCTCCCCAATGCTCGACAGGCAATTTGATTACGTTATTGACGCCATCGATCAAGTACGCACCAAAGCGGCCATGATTGCCTGGTGCCAGAGGCATGACGTCCCCCTGATTACGGCGGGTAGCGCAGGGGGACAAATTGACCCGACGCGGATCGCCATTACCGACCTAGCGCGAACACTACAAGACCCATTGTTAGCCAAAGTTCGTGGATTACTGCGCAAAGAATATGGTTTTCCGAGAGACCCAAAGAAAAAATTTGGTATCCCCGCTGTTTTTTCTGACGAGCCGCTAAGCTATCCAGATCGGGCAGACTACTGCGAGAAAGAACCACGACTCAGCGGCCTTAATTGTGCTGGCTACGGTTCTTCCGTCTGTGTTACGGCTCCGTTTGGCCTCTGTGCGGCCAGTGCGGTGCTCCGTTACTTGGCTTCGCCATAGCGGATTACGGACACGACTACGCTACTGAGTCCAACCAGCAGCCAATGCCTTGCGCATCTAATTCAAAATCATTAGCAAAAATTTTCAAGATCTCACTTTCCGGCAAACGACAGCCAAAACGGGCAACCTCTTCCAGTAACAGTTTTCTCAAATCGGCGCAAATAAGTTGATGCCTAGCCTCTCCTGCCGCGTTATGCCGACGGCCAATGGCGACGAAAGCATCAATCAAGCGGTGCAGTTCCATCGCCTTGCCGGGGATGTCACGAAGCTGACCGAAATGTGTCAAATACATGGCTTGTGGCCGATAACTCATGAGCAAATTGATACTCGCGTGCAGTGCGTCTGGATCAAACTGGACGGGGGTCGTCGTCGGAAATATAAACTGTCGCCCATCGGTATCCAACTCGGAATAAGCCAAACCAAACGTATCGCCGCTAAAGATATGCCCTGTTTTACGATCTACGATCCCAATGTGATGCTTAGCATGTCCGGGGGTATCAAGGCAAAGTAGCGATCTCCCGGCTAGATTGACCTGCGTTTCGTGTGTTGCCTCGATAATCCGTTGGACGTCGATTGGCAGAACCTCCCCATAAAGCGCAAGGGTGGCCTTTTTTCCATAAACGGCGACGGTTCCTTCCATCAGTCGGGAAGGATCAACCATATGCCTCACCCCACGCGGATGCACCACCAGACGCGCATTGGGGAATAGCCGCATCATATTGCCCGCGCCACCTGCGTGATCGAGATGAATGTGCGTCAAAACGACGTAATCAACGCTCTCTGGCGCGAGTCCGAGTTCATTCATTGCCGCCAAAACATTGGGCATTGAGCGATTGCAGCCCGAGTCGATAAATGCAGCGCGTCCATTTTCGACAATCAGATGAATCGCCGCTAGTTTTGGCCGCACATAGTCGGCATCAATGGCATAGATACCGAAGTCGTATGTAATCAGATGGCTTTCAGTCATAAAAATACTTCCCTAAAAATGGCAATAATGTTCGGCGTACCGTCTATTTTTTAGCGTCTGGAAAATCGGTTTGGTGATTGTAGCAATAGAGATGCCCGCCAAAACGCCGCACCATATCGGCACAAAATTTCGCTACCTTTGGCGACAATTTTTTCCCGCAGGTGGCGCACACTGGCAACCCATTCACTTTCGGTATCTCAGCCAGAGCTAGGGGGGCCATAAAATCCGGCAACTCCAACTGATCTTCAGGACAATGTGCCGATTTGAGCTGCTCAGCCCATTCTTTGACGGTATCTGGACGGGGTGTCTCGAGTAAGTCGTCGACAATCCCAGAGGCGAGTTTGTCGGACAACGCCTTGTACCATGTCGAAAACTGATTCGCCTTGATCACCATGCTGCTGTCAAAAGCTTTTGGATCGGCACGATAAATCATCCCTTTAGGATGAATCATCACGACATGGACAAAGTACGGCCTAATTCCGACGAATTCTGTCATTCCGAGGCGGTCGAGCACTTTTTTTAATACCGTCTCATGGCGTCGACTTTGTTCTAAAGGCGATTCAATCTCACAAATACGGTCTCCGGGATACTCAACCGAAAATTCGCCATGCGCATTGATATGCAAACTGCCTTTATATGTTTTTGTTTCTATAAGGAAAAATGTCAGGAAGGGATCGAGCACCAAATGATCGATTTGAGCAATCTGCCCTTCAGCTTCGAGCCTTAAATCGTGAAGCACCGCATGATTTTTACTCTTGGCGAATAACCTATCCAGGTAATACGCGGCATCCCGCTCACCGGCTAAATCAGGCGAGAGACGTCGCCATTGTTGCCGCAACCAATCCTTCTGCGTGAAATCCAATTGATCAAATCGCTGGAGTTCTTCAAGCAACTTTAATCGTTTAGATTTATCATCCGCCACCTTAATTAGCATCAATGCTCTCTCAACTCATTGCAATCAGAGGTAACGATCTAACAATCCGACCTACGCGGCGTATCGCCATCTGTGGCCGAAAAGCGGCGATTTACAAACGTTGAGGACTGGTTAGCCGGGGGTGAAAAACCCGCACACCCGTTTGGATGGCGTTTCAGATTTGATACGCCGACGCCCAGAAACTACGGCTTATTTGCCCGCCTTCGAATCAATCTCCACCTCTGTTCCTTTTTCAAGGACGTTGGAATCAATCAGAATAGTGACTCGACGGTTGCGTGCGCGACCATCGGCGAATATATTGGGTTCTACCGGACGGGTATCGGCATAACCAATCGCGGTCAGCCGATCGGGACTTACGCCGGCATCAGTAAATAAGCGCAAT
>CAIWVX010000081.1 GCA_903916205.1 uncultured beta proteobacterium | reverse complement strand
TTCTTTGTTCGCCAACAGGACTTTTTTTCCTGCGACCACGGCCGCCAGAGTCGGCTGCAAACCAGCGGCACCAACAATTGCCGCCATAACACAATCGACTTCGGGCAATTCCGCCATACGTACTAGAGCATCGGGCCCCCACTCAATACGGGTGGCGCAAGACGCCGCCGTTAAACGGTCTCTTAATTGAATAGCCAGCGTCAAATCGTGAACAACGGCATAGGACGGTTCAAATTCAAGGCACTGATCAAATAGACGATCTATATGCTTGTGAGCGCATAGCGCGATGACTTTATAACGTTGAGGATGCGCTCGAATCACATCAAGTGTGCTGGTTCCGATAGAACCGGTTGACCCGAGAATCGTTAATTTTTGGACCGTCATAATGAGTGTCAATCCAACAGGGATAACCAAATTAGCGCCACCAAGGGCAATGTCGTGGTCAGGCTATCAATACGATCAAGAATGCCGCCGTGCCCAGGCAAAATAGGGCTACTGTCCTTCAACCCCGCCTGTCGTTTCAGAAGTGATTCAAAAAGATCACCCTCGATGCTAAATGCCGAAATAAAAATCAACGAAAACAGCACTAAGGTAGGGTGATTTAAAGAAATGTCGGGACGTTTGGATGCAAGAATGAAACCATAAACAATGACAGCAAGACAACCACCACAAGCCCCTTCCCAAGTCTTTCCTGGGCTGATGCTTGGTGCCAGCTTGTGTTTTCCGAAAGTTCGTCCAAAAAAATAAGCGGCGATATCGGCTAGCCAAACAGTAGCCATAATGGCGAGTAAAGTCAGCGCGCCAAGATGTTTGAGCTGGATCAAAGCTAACCATGTCGGTAGAAGCAGTAGCAGCCCAACCGTTAGCCCAACGCTAGACTTTGGTAGAGACCAACGACGATTCATCCAAATGGGAACGATAAGCAACCAGAAACCGACCGCTGGAAGATAAAACCAGCGACCTAAAGACCATGCCGCCTGAGAAAAACCGGGGGCGAGATCGAGTGCGGCAGGTTCAAAAAAGGCAATGACATTACAGATAAAAACAAAAACACCCCCCAGCGTAACGCGCAAAGAATGGCCCAATCCCATTAGAGCGCCCCACTCCCACGCCCCAACAGCCGCAATCAGCGTGGCAAAAATGAACCAGCCAGACGGCGAAAAAGTGAAAAGTGCGGTCAAGAAGACAAAAAGTAAGACTACGGCGGTAATGATCCGCGTCTTAAGCATTTACTTTTTTTCCGAGGAGCACGTCACGGCGGAATGATCCGCTGATTCCTCTGTCGCTATTGACGAAGGAGCATTGGCAATCAATTGTTCACTGGTTCGGCCAAAGCGGCGCTCACGCTGCCGGAAAGAGGAAACCGCCTGATTGAAAGCGGCAGAGTCAAATTCTGGCCAAAGCGTTTCAGTAAAATAAAATTCGGAGTACGCGAGTTGCCAGAGTAAAAAATTGCTGATTCGTTCTTCTCCGCCGGTGCGAATAAATAGATCCGGTTCTGGCGCATAACTCATTGCCAGATAAGACGACAAATCATCTTCGTTCCATGCGCCTTGTTTTTCCGGGCACTCTAAGGCCATGCGATTGATGGCTTGCATGATGTCCCATCGTCCGCCGTAATTGGCGGCGATGGTTAGAGTCAGTTTGTCATTCCCAGAGGTTTGCTGCTCAGAAGCCATAATTTGGGCGCGCAGATCAGGATCGAAGCGGGAAAGATCGCCCACCACTTTGAGGCGGACTCCGTTGCGATCCAGTTTTGAAACTTCATGCTGGAGCGCTTGCACGAAAAGTTGCATCAGAAGAGTGACTTCTTCAATTGGGCGACGCCAGTTTTCCGAACTGAAGGCAAAAAGCGTTAGGAACTCGATTTTATGTTCAAGGCAATATTTAACCGCCTCGCGGACGGTTTCTACACCACGACGATGTCCAGCAAAGCGCGGCAGAAAGCGCTTTTTAGCCCAGCGGCCATTGCCATCCATAATAATGGCGACATGACGCGGCCAGGCCGCGGCGACAGGAATATCTCGGGTAGAACTCTGAAAAATCGCCATCAATAACCTTTTAACAGCGACGTTTAAACCGCCATCAGTTCGATTTCTTTTTGCGCGAACTGCTTATCGACTTCTGCGACAAACTTATCCGTGAGTTTCTGGGCATCATCCTGCCCACGCCTCTCGTCGTCTTCTGAGCACGCTTTGTTCTTGACCAAATCTTTAAGCGAAGAAATAGCATCACGGCGCAGATTTCGTATCGCAACACGGGTATTTTCACACTCTTGTTTAACTACCTTAATCAGATCACGGCGACGCTCTTCCGTTAAAGCCGGCATCGGCACACGAATCAGATCGCCTTGCGAGGACGGATTCAAACCCAGATCAGAATCGCGAATCGCTTTCTCGACTTTAGGTGCCATCCCTTTTTCCCAAGCCTGAACGCCGAGCGTACGGGCATCAATCAAAGTAATGTTGGCGACGGTATTGACTGGAACCATCGAGCCGTAGTACTCGACCTCAACATGATCCAGCAAGCCAATATGCGCACGCCCTGTGCGAACTTTTGCCAGATCGACTTTCAGGGCTTCAAGCGATTTTTGCATTTTGTATTCAGTGTTTTTCTTTACATCCTCAATTGACATTTCATTCTCCCTCGCAATACACCAACGTGCCTTCGTTCTGACCAAGCACAACGCGCTTAAGGGCACCGTGTTTGAAAATTGAAAATACATTAATAGGCAATTTTTGATCGCGGCACAAGGCGAAAGCGGTCGCATCCATTACGCCCAGATTTTTCGAAATGGCCTCATTGAAGGTGATCTTGTCGTAGCGGGTAGCTGAAGGATCTTTTTTTGGATCAGCAGAATAGATGCCATCAACCTTGGTTGCTTTGAGCACAATTTCAGCCCCGATTTCAGCCCCCCGCAGGGCTGCAGCGGTATCTGTTGTAAAAAATGGATTGCCAGTTCCGCCAGCAAAAATAACCGTTCTGCCTTGCTCCAATGCACGGATGGCGCGACCCCGAATGTACGGTTCGACAACTTGTTCGATATTTAATGCGGATTGAACACGCGCCACCATACCGGCGGTACGCATTGCATCCTGCAAAGCCAAGCCGTTCATAACGGTAGCCAGCATTCCCATGTAATCCGCTTGCGCTCGATCCATACCGGTGGCGGCGGGTGCAACGCCACGAAAGATGTTACCCCCGCCAATCACCACACCGACCTGAACACCTAAATCAACGACGCTTTTGACTTCGTTAACAATTTCTGAAATCGTTTGACGGTTGATGCCGTATGCATCAGCTCCCATCAAAGCTTCGCCAGAAAGTTTGAGCAAAATACGTTTAAATTTTGGAGTCGCCGTATCGGTCATGAGATAAAAACTCTGTGATTATTTTTGAGCCGCAGCCGCCTGTGCAGCAACTTCAGCCGCAAAATCGCTACTGCGTTTTTCAAGCCCTTCGCCAACCACATAAAGGGTGAAGCCAGCAATTGAAGCGCCCTTGAGCTTCAGCAATTGCTCAATCGTTTGTTTGCCATCTGCGGCTTTGACAAAGACCTGACCGAGCAAAGTAACGTCTTTGAGAAATTTAAGCACCGAACCTTCAGCGATTTTTTCGATCATGGCTTCAGGCTTACCGGCTTCTTTAGCTTTTTCAATCGCTACACGACGTTCACTGGCAATCAGTTCTTCAGGAACACCCGAGGCATCCAGCGATTTCGGCTTAGAAGCCGCAATGTGCATAGCGAGGTCTTTCCCCAACTGATCGTCACCGCCAACCAGATCAACCAACACCCCGATCTTTGCGCCACCATGAATGTAAGAGGCCAGTTTACCTTTGGCCTCTACGCGGACAAAGCGACGTAACGAGAGATTTTCGCCAATCTTTCCGACCAACGCGGCACGCGCCGATTCAAGTGTGCCTTCGCCACTCGGCAAAGCCAACAGGGCCGCGACATCAAGCGGTGCTTGAGCCACAAGCAAGTCAGCACTTTCCTTGGAAAAAGCCAGAAAATCATCATTCTTAGCCACAAAATCGGTTTCGCAATTAACTTCAATCATCGAACCGATTTTTCCATTAGCAGCAAGGCTAATAGCCACAATACCTTCAGCCGTAATACGCGTAGCCGCCTA
>CAIWVX010000080.1 GCA_903916205.1 uncultured beta proteobacterium | reverse complement strand
GGCAACAAATCGCCACTCACCACCAGATCAAAATAGGCCGCCAATCCTGAAGATTTCAGCAACGGAAGCGTAAAGGCTTCGGCCTTGTTGGTGATGACAGCCAACGGAATCCCCTTGGCTTTAAGTCGCTCCAAACCGGCGATCACGCCAGGATAAAGCGTCGCATGGCGACCGTTTTCTTTCGCGTAATGGCGACGAAAGCTTTCAAGCGCCAGCTCAGGCGGAGGGGTATCCGTATCAACAAGGTCAAGCGAATCGGCGAGAAGGCGCTTGACCAGATTGGGGATGCCGCGCCCGACGTAACTCTGGACGGTTTCTTGCGACAATGCGGGACGCCCAAGGTCGCGTAGCATGGCACAGGCGGCGGCGTGCAGATCGGGAACGGTATCAAGCAGCGTGCCATCCAGATCGAAGAGGACGGCCGCCACGTCAAGCGGTTTATCGAGCAGGACAAACATCAGCGATTGACCAGTTCGGCACGCAAGGCCGCAATGATTGAGTCGTAACGATGCGGATCACTGGCCTTGCTCGCGCCATAAATGGCCGAACCGGCAACAAAAGCATCGGCACCGGCACGGGCAATTTCGGCGATGTTTTCAACCTTGACGCCACCGTCAACTTGCAGAAGAATTTTGCGACCGCTTTGACGTTCATAAGCCTCAAGTTTGGCGCGTGCGGCCTTGAGCTTGAGCAGTGTCGACGCAATGAATTGCTGCCCGCCAAATCCAGGATTGACACTCATCAACAGCACCACATCAATCTTGTCCATGACGTAATCGAGATAATCCAACGGCGTGGCGGGATTGAACACCAACCCGGCTTGACAGCCGTTCTCACGAATCAGCGCCAAGCTACGATCAATGTGCGCCGAGGCTTCGGGATGAAAGGTAATAAGATTGGCCCCCGCCTTGGCGAAGGCTAAAATCATCTGATCCACCGGTTTAACCATTAAATGCACATCAATCGTGGCCTGGGTCAGCGGACGAATCGCAGCGCAAACCAAGGGGCCAATGGTCAGATTGGGAACGTAATGATTATCCATCACGTCAAAGTGAATCCAGTCGGCACCGGACTCAATGACATTGACGACTTCCTCGCCGAGCCGGGTGAAATCGGCAGAAAGAATACTGGGCGCAATGATGAACATGAGTGACCTGCCTGATAAAAGTCAAATTTTAGCGTGAATACACTGAAGCTAGCGCAAATTGTAAATGGCGGAGACTGTCTTTATGATTCAATTCGGCACATCAGTTTGAATCGCCTGTTTGAATCGCCCACGCGAAAGAAAACATACTTGCTCATTTTGTCGAGCACAGGCACCATCGCGGGTAACCGAGATTTTCAACGGAGAAATAAGATGAGAAGACTTCTTGCGCCACGGCCACCCAAACAAGGCGGCACCCTATTAAAAGCCGTTTCAACTGCCACCAACGAAAACGTTACCCATACCCTTGAGTTCGCACTCAAACGCAAAATTTACTCGATGGCGGCGGCAAAGGCCTCCGCCGATGGCGTTATTTGCGGCTACGAGGAACCCAAAGCGCTTGAAGAAGCGCGTCAACGTGTGCTGCTTGAGGCCGTGGTGAAAGCGACAAGCTTTGAAGAACTAAAAGCCGTTGTCACCTTAATGCTGGATTCCAACGAAGGTCTCGTCGAAGGTCAACCTCGGAAGGAGAAAACCAAGGCAGTCTGGTCGAGGACCGCGACCGAAACTCCAAGTCGCGGGAAGCTAGCGAACAGGCGAAAGTCGAGACCCGACTTCTCAAATAACAGGCAGCGTTCGAAGCCG
>CAIWVX010000079.1 GCA_903916205.1 uncultured beta proteobacterium | reverse complement strand
CTGACAGCGCCTCGCTGCCAAAATCCATGCTATGGTTGTTGGCGAGAGTCACCAGGTTGATGCCGGCTGACTTAAGGGATTTCGCCACCTGTGGTTCAGCACGGAAGCGAAATTTTTTTAAGGAATATTCCTGACCCCCTGTTGCGATGGGTGATTCAAGGTTCGCAATATTGATATCGCCTGATGCAAGCTCTTTTCTGACACCCTTGAACGGGTAGTCGTACCCCTTTTGCCGCAGAAGTGGTGCCCATTTTCCGGCAAGCATGATGTCGCCCACAGCATTGATGATAATCTCTCCCGCATAAAGTTGCTGCGGATGGCAGAGGAGTGCGGTGAACATGAAAATGTACGTCAGGATTGATTTCATAGGGCTCTTTTGCATTGACGTCTACCAGCGCAAGTGCTACAAAATACACGCTTACTATCTAAAAATAAAGGTGTTTACCAATGCTTGATATGAAATATATTCGTGAAAATCTGGATGAAACCGAACGAAGCCTCTGCAGTCGCGGCGGTCAGTCGTATCTGGGCGGCCTCCGTGACCTTGATGAACGGCGGCGTGCGCTGTTGAAGGATGGGGAGGCGCTCAAAGCGCTGCGCAACTCCGTCTCTGACGTGATCGGTCGCACAAAAGATAAAAGTCTGGTTCAAGACAAGATTCTGGAGATGCGTGAAGTCTCCCAGAAGATAAAGGGGTTGGATGAGGAGCTGACTCAGGTTGATGACCAGCTTAATTCATTTCTATTGACGGTGCCGAACATTCCACACACAGCAACTCCGATTGGCACATCTGAAAACGACAATGTCCTGGTCAGAACTTGGGGAGAGCCTATAACATTGCCATTTGATGCGTTGGCACATTGGGACCTCGGCGAAAATCTCGGCATCCTTGATTTTGAGCGCGGTGCCAAGATAACCGGTGCGCGTTTTACCCTCTACCGTGGCGCTGGCGCCCGGCTGGAGCGGGCTCTGCTTAATTTCATGCTTGATCTGCATACCGACAAGCATGGCTATCAGGAGGTGCTGCCCCCTTTTATGGTCAACCGTGATTCGATGCAGGGAACCGGGCAGCTCCCCAAATTTGAGGAGGATCTGTTCAAGCTGGTCGATCCCGAGTTTTACCTGATTCCGACCGCCGAGGTGCCGGTCACTAATATCCATCGCGGCGAGATTCTTAAAAAGAGCGATCTACCGATCAGCTATTGTGCCTATACCCCCTGTTTCCGCCGTGAGGCCGGTTCGTACGGCAAAGATACCCGTGGCCTGATTCGTCAGCATCAGTTCAACAAAGTGGAACTGGTAAAATTCGTTCACCCGTCTGAATCTGACGCCGCTTTGCCTTAGTGGCGAAATTGGAAGCGGCAAGACCCGGCTGGCGGCTGGCATTGCCGAGCTGTATGGCGTGCCGTTCAACGCCCAAAAAGTCGAAGAATACAGCGAGTCGGACTTCTGGCCGGCGCTGGACGCTGGCGGGCTTGTTTGTTTCGACAATGCAGACTCACGCACCCGATGGCTGCCCGACGCCGTGGCT
>CAIWVX010000078.1 GCA_903916205.1 uncultured beta proteobacterium | reverse complement strand
GCATTCAGTGAGACTGTTAAAACGTGAAGAAGATGATTGACTTTAGAATGCGCGGCAATCGTGCTTTTTTTGATCTCGACGAAATTGCCAATATGCACGTCCTCAGCCAATTCAGCCCCCGGACGCAAACGGGCAAACGGCCCAATCCGGGCATCCGGCCCGACCACCGCGTCTTCAATATGCGTAAACGCCGCGAGTCGCGTTCCGGCACCGAGACGGGCATTCTTTAAAACACAATTGGGGCCAATCTCGACCGCCTCGCCGAGTTCGACCCGACCTTCAAAAACACAATTCACGTCGATAAACACGTCACGCCCACACAACAATTCGCCACGTACATCAAGACGCGCCGGATCCGCCAGACGCACGCCCTGCTCCATGAGTTGCAGCGCATGACAGCGCTGGGCAATGCGTTCCAACTCGGCCAGTTGCACCTTGCTATTAACCCCCAAAACTTCCCATTCGTGCTGTGGACTGGCGGTGCGGACAGGCAGACCTTCTTTCACCGCCATCCCCACAATGTCGGTCAGATAATATTCGCGTTGGGCATTGCTGTTGGATAAGCGCGAAAGCCAGTCACCCAGCCGCGCCGTGGGCATTGCCATGATGCCGGTATTGATCTCACAAATACCGCGTTCATCGGCCGTGGCGTCTTTCTGCTCGACGATACGTGCCACATGACCCTCCGCATCGCGAACAATACGGCCATACCCCTGCGGATCGGCCAGTTCAACGGTGAGAATAGCCAACGCGTCCTGCGCAACATGCAGCAGTCGCTTAAGCGTCTCAAGCTGAATTAACGGCACATCGCCGTACAGCACGAGGGTAGTTCCTGTGCCGTTTAAATGCGGCAAAGCCTGTTGTAGCGCATGGCCGGTACCGCATTGTGGCTCTTGCAAGGCCCAAGCCAAATCGGCCGCGTCAAGCGTAGTCCGCACGGTATCACCACCATGACCGTAAACCAGGCAAAGCGTTTGCGGGGAGAGGCGGCGAGCGGTGTCGATTACGTGCGTCACCAGGGCTTTTCCGGCTAACGGATGCAAGACCTTGGGCAGATTGGAATGCATGCGTTTGCCCTGCCCAGCGGCGAGGATGACTATATTCATATTAAGAACTCTGCGAAACGGTCAGACCAGCACTAACCCCGAGGGCATTGTTAACACCCCAATGAAGCAAGTCGTTACTTGGCTATCGCCTTAGCTGAAGCCCCCGTTTTGGCACGCCGCAACGGGGCGAAATTCAACCCATCATGATTTATCGCGGAAGAGTGCTTGAACCCATCAGGAAAGCATCCACTTCGCGGGCGCATTGACGGCCTTCGCGGATCGCCCAGACGACCAGCGACTGTCCGCGACGGGTATCGCCAGCGGCATACACTTTGGCGGCGCTGGTGGCGTAACATCCCTCGCCATCGGTTGTCGCTTTAGCATTTCCGCGCCCATCTTTTTCAACGCCGAATGCCTCCAACAACCCCCCCACTGGATTAAGAAAGCCCATCGCTAAAAAGACCAGATCAGCCGGGTAGGTTTTTTCACTCCCGGCAATCTCGCTCATCTTGCCGTCTTTCCAAGCCAGCTCAACCGTTTTAACGGCTTTAAGAACACCCTTCTCACCCAGAAACTCTTTGGTCAGAATGGCAAACTTGCGCACGGTATGGCCCTCAGTATGCGACGAAGAAGTACGCATCTTAAGCGGCCAATAAGGCCAGCTCATCGCTTTGTCTTCCTGCTCAGGCGGCTGCGGCATCACTTCAAATTGCGTTACTGAAGCCGCCCCGTGGCGATAGCTGGTTCCGACGCAATCGGAACCGGTATCGCCGCCGCCGATAACCACGACGTGTTTACCCTTGGCATTGATCGGGTTGGGCTGACTCCCACTGACCTGTTTATTCTGCGGAATCAAAAATTCTAGTGCGGCATAGGTGCCTTTAAGCTCCCGGCCGGGGATCGGCAAGTCACGCGGAACCTCCGAACCAGCGGCCAGAATGACAGCATCGAAGTCTTTTTTAACCTGTTCAGCCGAGACGAACTCAGTGGCGTCGTTGGCAATACCGGCGGGCAAGTTCTTACTGCCAACAATGACCTTAGTGCGGAAAGTGACGCCTTCAGCTTGCATTTGCTTGACGCGCCGTTCAACCAAGCCCTTATCGAGTTTGAAATCAGGAATGCCGTAGCTCACCAAACCACCGGGACGATCATTTTTTTCAAACACCGTGACATCGTGCCCCACCCGCGCCAACTGCTGAGCGGCCGCCAAACCCGCCGGGCCCGCACCAATAATGGCGACTTTCTTACCGGTCTTGATTTTCGCTGGTTGCGGAACAATCCAGTCCATCTGCCAGCCCTTATCGACAATGGCGTGCTCAATGGACTTAATGCCGACCGCTTCATCATTGATATTCAGGGTACACGCGGCCTCACAGGGCGCAGGACAGATTCGCCCGGTGAAATCGGGAAAATTGTTGGTTGAGTGCAGCACACTCAACGCCTTTTCCCAGTGACCACGATAAACGAGATCATTCCAATCCGGGATGATGTTATTTACCGGGCAACCGTTATTACAAAACGGAATACCGCAATCCATACAGCGCGACCCTTGCACTGCGGCTTGATCATCGTTCAGTGTGGCAACGAATTCACGGTAATGTTTCAGACGCGCCTCGGCAGGCTCGTAAGCCTCCGAAAGACGCTGATTTTCCATGAAGCCAGTCGGCTTTCCCATTTATGCAGTCTCCTGTTTCTGATTTCCGACTTTTTGCGCGGCGATTTCGGTTAACGCACGACGGTATTCATGCGGCATGATTTTGACAAAACGGGCACGACTCTTCGCCCAAGTCGCAAGAATCTTTCGCGCCGTCAGACTCCCCGTATATCCAGCGTGTTTTTCGATTAAACCCCTGAGCAACACTTCGTCAGCCAATCCAAGGTGGCGAACATCGACCTTGCCATGACTTTCAAGATCGTCGCCGACATCACTCCCCAGACGCGCGGCGATTTCTTCCTCAACCGGCTCTAAGGCAACCTGCGCCATATTGCAACGCGACTCAAAGGTCCCCTCTTCGTCATACACGTAGGCCACACCGCCTGACATACCGGCAGCGAAATTGCGCCCGGTCATGCCCAGCACCACCACCGTACCGCCCGTCATGTATTCACAACCGTGATCGCCGACGCCCTCAACCACCGCAGTGGCTCCTGAGTTGCGAACGGCAAAGCGCTCACCCGCAACGCCAGCAAAAAAGGCTTCACCCTCAATCGCGCCGTAAAGCACGGTGTTACCTATGATGATATTGGCGGGTGTTTCGCCACGGAAAGCCGGATTTGGGCTAACAATAATGCGCCCCCCAGACAGCCCTTTACCGACGTAATCATTGCCTTCGCCGATCAGGTTCATCGTCACGCCACGCGCCAGCAAGGCACCAAAACTTTGTCCAGCGGATCCCCTGAGCGTAATGTGGATGGTGTCATCAGGCAAACCGTTGTTGCCGTATTTCTCGGCAACACGACCCGATAACATGGCGCCCACAGTACG
>CAIWVX010000077.1 GCA_903916205.1 uncultured beta proteobacterium | reverse complement strand
CAATACGAATAAACAAGTCGCCAAATGCAATGGCCGCCTCGAAGATCGTTACCTTGTCTTGTTTTAGCAAATGGGCAGTCTGATCTAACGCCTCAGCGTGAACGCTTGAGGTGACTTCAACGCCATCGGGGTAGTAACACTTGGCAAGTTCGCCAACTTGGTAGCCGCCGTCTGCCAGCATCGCCAGAAAACTATCTTCCTGCTTGGTGTTGCGATAAACCTTTTCCTTGGCTGTGTAGAACAGCTTAGTAGGGCACTCTGCGGCTAGCTTAAAGCGTGACTTGGTGAGGTAGCGAGGAGAGGCCATGTCCTACTCCTATGCGTCGTCATCATTAAAAATCGCCCCGATCCCCGTGCTTCCTGCGCCCATGCGAATACTCCCATCGCTGCTAAAGCTGCCCATTTTGTTATACACAGATCCGTCCGAGCCCATAGTGGTATCGCCCATCGTTGTGTACGTGGTGCCAGTGGTGGACACGCTGAAAGTGTCGTCGATCTTTTGAATCGTTTCACCAGTGTCCGATATGGCTGTTTTGCCAAAAATGCTCCAAAACGACATGGCTATCTCCAGTTAAAAAATACCTGAGACCGAAAATCTTGTTGCAACTTAGTACGCAGAGCATTCCAATCTTGATCGTCTTTGCCATTGCACACAGGCTTATCCCGCTTGGATGTGAACACCCGGCTGACGCTTAAGACTTGGCCTTTTAATTCGTAAGTGGCATCGTACTCAAAGGCGCCTTCCTTGGCGTGACTTTTTGAGGGTACGCGCTCTATATTCATATTCGATGGAAACGCCAGCGCGGTGAGCTCGGTGTGGCGAACTGAAGAGCAGGCTACCGGAAAGCGTCTATTGGTGATCACTTTATTGTTGGTCATTCGTTTGAGAAAACCGGGGGTCAATCCGTGGGGGATCGTCATCGCGCCAGCGCCAGTGGTATTCACCATCGAGTCAATTTCAAAAGTGCTGTTCACGCTCCAAGGGGTATCAAGATCCCAGGGGTCATTTTTGAGGATCTGACCCATTCCCGTTTGCTGAAATCGGCCAAACAGGGCGTTGATGATTGGGCCTTGCTCTTTGCCTTGGTTTTCAAACTGGGTGCTGCGCGAGTCAAACTCATGGATTCCGCCCACGCGCACAGAACTCTTGCCGGTGATGGAGCCGTCCTTGTTCATCACCATATTGGACTGAGAAAAAGTGAAGTCTCGCTCAGGGTTGTTTCCTGGTGTCCTGCCAAATTCGCCTGTTGCGGTTAGCAATACAGTTTTGGCCGTATCGTCATCGGGCAAGGTCCCGAGTGGTGAAAATCCTGCAGTGGAGTCCATATACAGATCCAAAGAAGGTACATAAGTGATGACGTGGTTAAAAGGAACTGCGGTAGGTAAGTTTGGGATGGTGTACGACATTCCCATATTGATCAAGGCGGTACTGCTTTTAATTCCGACGGCTGCAAGCAGTGACTCCATGAGAACGACGTGGTCTTTGCAGTCGCCATAGCGGTTGGCTAAGACGCTGTGCGCGGCATGTGGAACGTAGCCATCTTCGCCTACGTATACGGCGACATAACGAATGTTTTTACTGACCCAGTTGTAGATTCTGCGAACCTGGTCGCGCTCATCCTTGGCTCCAGCCACTAATTTTTTGGCCAACGCGGAAATCTCAGGCGTTACCGCTGCTTTGGGCTTGGCGCGATCT
>CAIWVX010000076.1 GCA_903916205.1 uncultured beta proteobacterium | reverse complement strand
CTTTGCCTGCCGGTGCGCCGCTGGCGGTCAGCGAACTACTGGCTATCGCCGAAATAGGGCGTGTACTCTTTGATCTTTTGGGCCTTGGTCTGTTCGGCGGAATCTTTATCGTTCCGCTTTATGTGCTGATTCAGGTGCGCAGCGCAGTGCAACACCGAGCGCGCATTATCGCCACCAACAACATCATGAATGCGTTATTCATGGTGGTCGGGGCGCTTGGGGCGGCGAGCCTGCTCAGTCATGGCGTGTCAATCGCGCAGTTATTTGCACTTGCCGCCTTGTGTAATGCGCTGGTGTTGATACTCATGCTCCGCGCCGAACCGGAATATCTAATTTGTTTCGTGGCCTGGGTGAAGAAGTAAGGCGAGTCTGCCAGTACGTCCTTCAAGAGCTGCACGAAAGCATCGAACAGCCTGCTTTGTAACGTGCCCATTCTGGACGCTTGGCGGCAAACTGTTCGCGTCCGGGTTGTTCATCGTAGGGATGACGCAACACCTCAAGCAGCTCATGAATCATTTTCATATCGCCCGTTTCGGCCCGCTCAATCGCTTGCTGCGCAAGATAATTACGTAGTACATAACACGGATTGGAGGCGTTCATGCGGGCGACTCGGAGCGCTGGTGCTTCGTTGTCGGAACGTACGCGCTCGCCCCAAATGGCGAGCCAAGCGTTGAGTTCAGTCGTGTAGGTATCGAACATTTCCGGGCGGTAAAAAGCCGCCTTGAGAAGGGTCGGATCAGGCTTCTCTGGCGCAAGCTTGGCTAGATTACGGAAAAATAGCGTCATATCCATCTCTGCGCGATGCAGCAAACCGAAGGCTTGCTCGACAAGTTCGACATCTTCGTCTGCCCAAGCGACAAAACCGAATTTGGCGGCGTAAGCGTTGCAGAACGCTTGATTATAGATTTCGTCGTAGTGCTGTAAGCCCAATTTTAATTGGCCTGGATCTGGCGCAATCAAAGCCAATGCTTCCGCTAGGCGTGCAAGATTCCAGCGGGCGATTTCAGGTTGCCGTGCGAAACAGTAACGCGCGTTGCTGGCATCTGTCGTATTGGGCGTCCAGCCCGGATCGAAATTATCAACCCAGCCATAAGGGCCGTAATCAATGGTCAGTCCGAGAATCGACATATTGTCGGTATTCATCACGCCATGCACAAAGCCGACTCGCATCCAGTGCGCCATGAGGTGGGCAGTGCGCTCGCAAACCTCAAAAAACCAGCGCACCAGCTTGTTCTCCGGTGCGGCATCCCATTCTGGAAAATCGCGGTTAATCGTGAAGTTTACGATCTCTGCGAGCAGCGCGTTGTCGCCCCGTGACGCGGGTAATTCAAAATGACCAAAACGAATGAACGAAGGGGCCACGCGACAAACGACAGCGCCTTGCTCGGCGAGCGGATGTCCATCGTAAAACAGATCGCGGATCACCTTTTCTCCCGTCAGCACCAAGGCCAACGCTCGCGTTGTCGGCACGCCAAGATGATGCATGGCTTCGCTGCAGAGGAACTCACGAATGGATGAACGCAATACCGCACGACCATCACCACGTCGCGAATAAGGCGTTGGCCCCGCGCCTTTAAGTTGCAGTTCATGCCGTAGCCCCGCCGAATTAACGGTTTCGCCAAGGAAGATGGCGCGCCCGTCACCGAGTTGCTGAGCCCAATGGCCGAACTGATGGCCGCCATAGCATGTTGCGTAAGACGTCATGCCGGGCAACAATTTGTTTCCGGCAAGCGCGTCAAGCCACGGTTTTGAGGTCAG
>CAIWVX010000075.1 GCA_903916205.1 uncultured beta proteobacterium | reverse complement strand
TTGGGCAGTTTTTCCCATTCTTTGTTGTTGATGAACATGGAAACCTGCGTACCGCCTTCCCACCAAGCCGGGTAGTAGTAATACTTAGCGACCTTATTGAAACCCAGTTTCTGGTCATCATACGGGCCAACCCACTCGGTGGCATCAATCGTGCCTTTTTCCAGCGCCGGATAGATGTCGGCACCCGAAAGTTGTTGCGCGACGACACCGAGCTTTGAGAGTACCGCGCCCGCCATTCCGGCGACGCGCATTTTCAGCCCTTTAAGGTCTTCCACGGACTTGATTTCTTTACGGTACCAACCGCCCATCTGAACGCCCGTATTGCCCGCTGGAATGGCTACGATGTTGGATTTGGCAAAGAACTCACCCATGAGCTTGGTGCCATTGCCATACCTGAACCAAGCGTCAGTCTGACGATTAGTCATGCCGAAAGGGATCGTGGTGTCGATACAGAAGGTCGGGTCTTTCCCGTAGAAATAGTAACCGCAGGTGTGACCGCATTCGACGGTAGCCTCTTTTACCGCATCAAGCACACCGGGGCCTGGAACGATTTCACCCGCAGCGAAAACCTGGATCTGAAATTTTCCTCCCGTCGCTTCGAATACCCGCTTGGCAACGACTTCACCACCACCATAAATCGTATCGAGACTCTTGGGGAAGCTCGATGCCATACGCCATTTGATGGTCGGAGCAGTTTGAGCAATTGCAGGCATGGCCACAGCACCAGCGGCAAGGCCGACACCGGCTTTTTTTAAAAAAGAACGTCTTTCCATTAGGGACTCCTTCGATGAGGGTTGATCAACTTTCCGGATGTTTAAAGCCGCGTTTGCAACGTACAAAATGTGCAGCCGTGGGAAAGCGCTTTCACTATAAATTTTTACTCGCTGCAATCATTTGAGATTCACAAACGAAAGCAGCTTTTTTTCGACAGTGCCGAACGGGTTCAAGTTCGCGTAAATCAAAAAAATGTTCGAGTTGACCCGCAAAATTGCGCCGCGAGGACGAAAAAAAAGCCGACGGGATTAACCGTCGGCTTTGGCTAAATCTTCATGCTATTGAGTCAGATTAGAATCCGAGCAAGCCGAAGAAGATGTAGCAAATTGCGCCGCCCACTACCGACATAGAGAGACCCCACATCAGCAGGTTGCGGAACAGCTTGGCTTTGTCTTCGTGGTCACCGGCACAGGCGATACAAAGAGCACCGAGTGTCGAGAGTGGCGAAGTGTCAACGAGGTGGGCACCGACGTTGATCGAGGAGATCAGGGCAGCAGGATCACCGCCGCCAAGTTCTTTGATGATGCCAGGAACCATCGGCAGGAACATCGGCATAACCACACCCGACGAACTGGAGTAAGCGGAGATCAGACCCGTTACAAAGGCCAGCGTACCGTTCACCGTAGTGGGGTTGGAAACCGCCGCAATCATGCTGACGAAGGCATTGAGGCCACCCGACTTGTCCATGACTTCGATCAACACGGTCACGCCGCAAACCATCATGATGACGCCCCAAGGAATAACCTTGACGGCGGCTTTACTGTCACCCGAGCCCGTAAGCATCAGGACGCAAGACAGAACGAAGGCAATCGTACCGACGTTTTGAATGACGTTTGCCAGCCATGCATTGGCTTTGAAGAAAGGCTTCATTGGGCCGATGCCAGGAACAATAACCAGAACAATCAGTAGCGCAACCATCGCCAAGGTGAGGATCTGATGTTTGTTAAATGGCTCGGGTTTCGGGGCCAGTTCATCAATGTTCAGGTTGCCGCCTTTTTGCTTCATGATCCAAGCCCAACCACCGAGAACGAAGAAGCCACCAATGTTGGCGAAGGCTTGAGCCAGTTCGGAGTTAAAGTGAATTTTCCAAGCGAGACCATTGAGTGAGTCAGCGGCAAGTCCCAATCCCGGAGCCATCTTGGCGATAATGCCGTTAGAGATGATACCGGTCGGAGCAAACGGCGAAAGAGCGGCGCCGTTAGAAGCGCCGACAACGATTAGCGTCATCAGGAAAGCTGAAATGCCAACACGCGTAGCAATCGCCATAGCGACGGGAGCCATCAGCGCGGTACCGGCGATATTGCCCGGTCCAATCGTGGTGATAATGGTCGTCAGGAGATAGACGATCAGTGGCATCAGAGCGACGTTACCGCCACAGGCACGAACCGAATAGCTGGTCAGCTTTTCCATAGTGCCGTTAGTCTGTGCCATACCGAACAGGAAGGTCACGCCGACAAGGATCATGAATAGGCTGGTCGGGAAATAACCCATAACCTTAGCGCCCGGAGTGCCTCCCCAGACGCCCGCTACGATAATGGCAAAACCAATTGCCAGAAAACCTACGTTAAGGTCTTCGTTGACACAGCTGATGATGACGACTACCAGCAGCGCAACGATAGACATTATTGCGACTAGCGATATATCCACGTTTACCTCCCAAAAATTACAATAAATGAAAAAATAAAAACTAGATTACTTGATGCAATTGCTAAAAATAAAACGGTTTGCAGCGGGGTGTTGGCCCGTCGCGTGGCTTAAGTTTAGTTGCGTTGTCATAAAAAAAGCAAATAATAAAAACAAGATTTATCCGTTAGCGTAAACAGCATTCGTGAAATGCTACGTTGACAGAGTGTGTTTCGTATCTTGCAAAGCGCAAACGAGCGCTTTAAATCGGCCTCTCTGTAACAATCTATAGTTCAATTGTAACACTGACTTATTGACAGGGAAATCGAAATTGACATCGAAATTGTCGGTTATGCGTTTTTTCTGGGGCAGAGGCTGAGCGTAGCTCAATGGGCTTCGTTGGGGATATTGTTTCTCGGTCAGCTTGACCGCTCATCCTTCCAAACCTTGTCTGATCCGCCCTTGTTTGACCAGCGCGTAAATCGCTGGGATCACCGCCAACGTCAGTATCGTTGACGAAATCATCCCGCCAACCATCGGGGCGGCGATGCGGCTCATGACTTCCGAGCCGGTGCCGCTGCCCCACAGGATCGGCAATAGACCGGCCATGATCGCCACGACGGTCATCATTTTTGGCCTTACGCGCTCGACGGCACCTTCCATGACGGCTTGGTAGAGGTCAGCCACGTCAGGCGTACGCCCGGATTTGCGGCATTGGGCTTTGACATTTTCCCAAGCATGATCAAGGTAAATCAGCATGATTACGCCAGTCTCGGCGGCCACTCCGGCCAGCGCGATGAAACCTACGGCCACCGCTACCGATAGGTTGTAGCCGAGCAGCCACATTAGCCAGACGCCGCCGACGAGCGCGAAAGGCACCGAGAGCATGACGATCAGCGTTTCGGTCAGGCGCCGAAAGTTGAGGTAAAGCAGCAAGAAAATCGTCAGCAACGTGAGCGGGATGACCACTTTCATTTTGGCGATGGCACGTTCCATGTACTCGAACTGGCCGCTCCAGGTGACGTAGTAACCGGGCGGAAATTTAACTTGGGCGGCGACGGCCTGTTTGGCTTCGGCCACATAGCCGCCGATGTCACGTTCGCGGATGTCGACGTAAATGTAAGCCGAGAGCAGCGCGTTCTCGGTGCGAATGGCCGGAGCGCCCTTGGCGATTTCAATCTTCGCCAGTTGGCCGAGCGGAATCATCGCCCCATCCATGACCGGTATCAACACTTCGCGGGCGATCTGCTGCGGGTCGGAGCGCAATTCACGCGGATAACGCACCGTCACGCCGTAACGCTCACGGCCTTCGACGGTGGTGGTGATCAACTCGCCGCCGAGCGCGGTGCCGATCACGTCCTGCAATTCGCCGACGGATAACCCGTAACGCGCCAGTTGCAGGCGATCCGGTTCGATATTCAGATAGAAGCCACCGGTCAGGCGTTCGGCAAAGGCGCTGCTGGTGCCGGAGACGGCTTTGACCACGGTTTCAATCTGCCGCGCCAATTTTTCCATTTCGACGAGATCCTTACCGAACACCTTGATGCCAATCGGCGTGCGGATGCCGGTGGACAGCATGTCGATGCGGGCTTTGATCGGCATCGTCCAAGCATTCGAGATACCGGGAAATTGCAGCGCCTTGTCGAGTTCGGCGACCAGTTTGTCGAGGGTCATTCCGGTGCGCCATTCGGATTCTGGCTTGAGATTGATCAGCGTCTCGAACATCTCGGTCGGTGCCGGATCGGTCGCGGTATTGGCACGCCCGGCCTTGCCGAAGACCGAGGCGACTTCCGGGAAGCTTTTGATGATCTTGTTCTGGGTTTGCAGAATCTCGGCGGCCTTGGTGATCGACATTCCGGGGAGCGACGCAGGCATATAGAACAGCGTGCCTTCATTCAAGGTCGGCATGAATTCCGAACCGAGGCGCGAGGCCGGATAAAGCGAAATCAGCAGCGTGACCAGGGCCAGCGCGAGGGTGGTTTTTTTACGCCGCATGACCCAGGTGATGATTGGCCGATAGCCTCGAATCAGCACGCGATTCACTGGATTTTGGGCTTCAGGCATGATCTTGCCGCGAATGAA
>CAIWVX010000074.1 GCA_903916205.1 uncultured beta proteobacterium | reverse complement strand
ATCTTTATTCCTTTGCGCCTTTGCGGTGGGTGCTAGATCTTTTTTTCGAGTCTCTGAACGGGAGTTCGCATGACAAACGTCAGACATTTTCTTCAGTTCAAAGATTTTTCGCGTGAGGAGTTCGATTATCTGTTTGAACGCACGCGTTGGATCAAGGCGCAATTCAAGTCATACCAACAGTATTGGCCGCTTTCGGATCGTACCTTAGTGATGATTTTCGAGAAGGCCAGCACGCGAACCCGTCTGTCTTTTGAAGCCGGTATCCAGCAACTGGGCGGATCGGCGATTTATCTCAATACACGCGATTCGCAGCTCGGTCGTGGCGAATCGGTTGAAGACGCGGCGCAGGTTATTTCGCGGATGAGCGATGTCATCATGATTCGCACTTTTGAACAGGCGATTGTTGAGCGTCTGGCCGCGCATTCGCGGGTGCCGGTCATTAACGGACTGACCAATGAGTATCACCCCTGTCAGATCATGGCCGATATTTTTACTTTCATCGAGCAGCGTGGCCCGATTCAAGGTCGGACGGTGGCTTGGATCGGAGATTCAAACAACGTCTGCAATACTTGGTTGCAAGCGGCTGAGGTGTTGGATTTCAACGTTCATGTTTCCACTCCGCCGGGCTATGAAATCGAAGCCAAGCGCGCGGGTTTGCACGGGACAAGGCACTTCAAGCAGTTTTCCAATCCACTGGACGCGGCTAAAAATGCCGACATCGTGACGACGGATGTGTGGACGTCAATGGGGTTTGAAGCCGAGAACGAGGAGCGATTGCGTGCTTTCGCTGATTGGCAGGTTGATGCCGAGATGATGCGGATGGCACGTCCCGATGCCTTGTTTTTGCATTGCCTTCCCGCACATCGTGGCGAAGAGGTTTCGGCGGAAGTTATGGATGGGCCGCAAAGTGCCGTGTGGGATGAGGCAGAGAACCGTATGCACGTACAAAAAGCGCTGATGGAGTACCTGCTCCTCGGTCGAGTCAAGGTTTAATTTTGTTGGGAATGACGATGAGAACGACGATGAGCGACATCAAAAAAGTAGTATTGGCTTACTCGGGGGGGCTTGATACCTCGGTCATCCTGAAGTGGCTTCAAGACACGTATCAATGTGAAGTAGTCACTTTTACCGCCGATCTCGGTCAGGGCGAAGAGTTGGAGCCGGCGCGCACGAAGGCGCTTAAGTTTGGCATCAAGCCAGAAAACATTTTTATTGATGACCTGCGCGAAGAGTTTGTTCGTGATTTCGTCTTTCCGATGTTTCGCGCCAATACCGTTTATGAAGGTGAATATTTGCTCGGCACCTCAATCGCTCGCCCGCTGATCGCCAAGCGTTTGATCGAACTCACCGACCTGACCAACGCCGACGCCATTTCACACGGGGCGACCGGTAAAGGTAACGATCAGGTGCGCTTTGAACTCGGTGCCTATGCGCTCAAACCCAGCGTCAAAGTCATTGCCCCGTGGCGTGAATGGGATTTGCTGTCGCGTGAAAAGCTTTTGGCCTATGCCGAAAAGCACAGTATTCCGGTCGAGATGAAGCACAAGGCGGGCGGTTCGCCCTACTCGATGGATGCTAATTTGTTGCACATCAGTTACGAAGGCCGTCATCTGGAAAACCCGGCGGCAGAGGCTGAAGAGTCGATGTGGCGCTGGACGGTATCGCCGGAAGCCGCGCCCGATGCCGCTGAATACATTGATCTGGAATTCGAGAAGGGTGATCTGGTGGCGATCAACGGCACGCGGATGTTGGCCCATGAGTTGCTAGCACGGCTCAATCAACTGGGCGGCAAGCACGGCATT
>CAIWVX010000073.1 GCA_903916205.1 uncultured beta proteobacterium | reverse complement strand
GACGGCTAACGGCTATACGGCTTGAGGATCGGGCGTTGTTTCAGGTTGAATGTGCGCAAGATGAAATCCGCTCTTGGTAAATAGCGTTTCCGCGATGGCGGTATGAGCCGCTTGAGATAACTCGCGACGGGTTTTACCGGCCGTTTCGATGAGCGAGGCAGGCGTCAAACAAACGGTGAGCGAACGACAGGCAAGAATGGTGAAAAAACACTGTATCAGCGTGATTTCGCCTGCAAAAGAGGGTACTAGGCTGAATTCTCCTTGCCTATCGCGATAGGAAAGCGCCAGCGGAAGAATCGGATGACCGGTTTCTATCGCAGGTTGCAACAATGCCGCGTGAAATCCAAGCAGATGCGTTCCGTCCGTCGTCGTGCCTTCGGGAAAAACAGCCACATCCATCCCGGCTTCTAGCAGGGCATTGATCTCTGAGTTGATGGCTTTGACGTGAGCACGATTGCCACGGCGTAAAAAAACGGTGTCGTTACGTTCTGCCAGCCAACCGATAAAAGGCCAGGCGCGTATTTCAGCCTTGGCGATAAACGCCGAAGGACGCCAGCTTTGGACGGCGAGAACATCGAGCCATGAAATATGATTGGCAACGATCAGACAACCAAGGGGAGCGTTCGTGGTTTGAGCTTCGACGGTAACGCCAAGGATCGTCAAAATAGTATGCGACCAGCGCTGTTTGAGTAGCGATCGTCGCTTACGGCACACGGCGGGGTAGATGAGCGCGGCACCAAGGCCAATAAACATTAGATAAAGCGTCAGTCGCAAGCAGCGAAAGGCGCGTATCAGATAAGGTGTTGGGCTGGCAGACGACATGGCTACGCTTCTAGTCTAAACACCGCGTCTGGCTCGGTAAAAAACCGCGCATATCTTGTTTTACCAGGGCGCTCTACCAAAGGCTTGCGTGTATCTTTTGGCGATGTCATCGCGGCTTGGGGTGTGATTCTGCCCACCGCGATGGGCAATCTTGATGGCCCCCATGACGGCGGCCAAGCGACCTGACTTTTCCCAGTCCCAAGCATTGACGATACCGTAAAGAAGCCCGGAACGGTAAGCGTCGCCGCAGCCTGTGGGGTCGACTACCCGATCCGCTTCAACGCAGGGAATTTCCAGACGTTGCCCGGCTGTGTAAATGTACGAACCTTGGCCGCCTCGCGTCACAATCAACGCCTTGACTTCGCTAGCCAGTTGCTCAAGCGAACGGCCGGTGCGATCACAGGCCATTTTTGCTTCGTAGTCATTGAAACAGGCGTAATCCGCTTGTTTCATGAAACCCATCAGATCATCGCCGGAAAACATTGGCAAACCCTGGCCTGGATCAAAAACGAAGGGAATAGGGTTGGCTGCTAGATCGGCGGCGTGTTTGAGCATTCCATCACGACCATCAGGCGCGACGATGGCCAGCTTGACATCTTTGGCCTCACTGATTTGATTTAAATGCGAAAAACTCATGGCGCCAGGATGAAACGCGGTGATCTGGTTATCATCGAGGTCAGTGGTAATAAACGCCTGCGCAGTAAAACTGCCTTCAATCTGCCGCACATGAGTGCGAGGGAGAGCCAGCTTGTCGAGCCGCCGCAGATAGGGTTCAGCATCCTCACCGACAGTCGCCATGATCAGCGGATTGCCTCCCAGTAGCTTGAGGTTGTAAGCAATGTTTCCTGCGCAACCGCCAAATTCCCGGCGTAACTCGGGGACTAAAAAAGCCACATTGAGGATATGTATCTGTTCCGGAAGAATATGGTTTTTGAATTGATCATGGAAAACCATGATGTTGTCGTAGGCGATGGAGCCGCAGATCAGTGTGGACATAGGTTTAGGCAAGTGAGTTGAGTGGCCGCCATTATAGCATTGGCGGAAGGACCCCATTTTCCACGCCACGACGGCCCCCCGAATTTGAATCGCCCAAACGATGGCATTGCTGGCGCACAATTGACGACGGGGACCGAAGTCCCCGCCGGCTTTTCTTTGGTAACAAGGCTCAAGCAGCCTCGGCAAGGGCCTTAAGCGGCGATTGCGAAACGCTCATCATTTGCGTTTAGAGATTTGCTTCATTAACGTCGATCGCCTGACGAGTTGCCTGCTTTCCTTCACTCACCCTGTCGAAACCGGTACACCCCCACCTAAGAACACTCCGATGCGCTTAGGTGGAGGTGGCGGGAATCGAACCCGCGTCCAGAACGCCTCCAGATTGCCGGAATTACAACCATGGTTCTATTATGAAGCGGTAAGCCCTGATTTTCAAGGGGTTGGTGCTATTGTGTTGCTATTGCCTCGGTGACATTCTCAAAATGTTTTGTGTGACAAAACACATTGACAAAACAGAATGTAGCACTACACCAGCTTATGGTAATATTCAAACCGGCGGGTCTCCTTGCATTGCAAGGTGGTTAACTTGGTCAGGTCTGGAAGGAAGCAGCCACAGCCATTTACTGTAAGTGTCGGGGTAAGGCTCGCCACCTTCCGTTTTGCTGACTTAATCTTCGAACAGTAAGTAACCACTCACATTCCCCCAGCTTTTAAACTTCGCGCACGAGTTTGGGAATCTGAGTGGTTAATTCCATGCCTATCCGGTTTTTTGCCAATCATGCTATTGGGTGAGTTT
This sequence comes from uncultured beta proteobacterium, assembly GCA_903916205.1. Lineage (GTDB taxonomy): Bacteria > Pseudomonadota > Gammaproteobacteria > Burkholderiales > Rhodocyclaceae > Propionivibrio. The sequence goes on along the minus strand of CAIWVX010000073.1, from coordinate 553 downwards.
ACTCGCCGCTGTAGTGTGCCTCGTAGGTAGGTACTGAGGCATGCACGGCGATTCCGGGAATTGAGTTAAACCTAAAAACCGCAGTTATCCGATTTCACCAGCATGATTTTCCAGAAGTTGGTGTGCAGAAAATGGCGCAATTCCGGCGAGGACATGCTTGAGATGATTGCAGACGCGGCGCCAAACGGTAATCGAATTTAACGGCTCCGCAGCTTCAGCAACCCAGTTCTGAAGCAAGGCGGAAACGCGCATCAGCGCTGCCCGGGCCTTTTCGAAATCGGCGTGCAAACCGGATAGTGTGATTGTCGTTTGCCCGGCGTGTTCCGTCCGGCGACCAACCGAAGACATCAGTCACGGTCGACTGGTAATTCAAATTCTCAATAGAAAATGCCATAATATGGACTACCATTCTGTCTATGGAGGCCTATCGTGGCACGCAAAGCGAGCGGATCAGACCAATTAGTGGCAGCGCGTGAATTGATGCGGACGGCAAAGACGGCTGAAGAGCTCCGAGTAGCGCAGGCCGTGCTATTGCCGCTGGAAATGGGTTTAT
>CAIWVX010000072.1 GCA_903916205.1 uncultured beta proteobacterium | reverse complement strand
GCCACAGCGGCAATTGCCACTTCAATGCCGGGAGTGTGATCGGAATATCCCACCGCTACGCCAAAGGCCGTGTGGATGCTCTGCATGGCCCGCAGGTTTACTTCATTCATGGGCGTGGGGTATTCAGTAGTGCAGTGCAGTACTGTCATGCTGGCGCGCGGCGTGCCAGCTTCCTCAAGCGCGTCGATTGCGGCCTCAATTTCGCCAAGTGTTGCCATACCGCTGGAGAGAATAACAGGCCTTCCGAATTGACCGATATGACGCAGATATGGCAAGTTGGTGATTTCTCCAGAAGGAATCTTGAATTGCTCCTGACCGAGATTCACCAGCAAATCAATACTCTCAATATCAAAACCGGTTGAAAAAAAACCAATCTTACGCGCCACACAATGGGCGATCAGTTCTTTGTGCATGTCTGGGGTCAGTTCCAAACGACGAAGCATTCCGTGTTGAGATTCTTTGCTATCCGTAGTCTGGTTCTGGTAATCAGCTTTTTTGGCTGTGCGCGTGACTTGGCGATCGGCGTTGAAGGTTTGAAACTTAACTAAATCTGCACCGGCCTGCGCAGCAACATCTATCAATTGCTTGGCTAGCCTGAGGTCACCGTTATGGTTGACGCCGGCTTCAGCGATGATGAGGGTTCGATTCGTCATGATTTATCTCCACCTACAAATCGGGCGTACTGTGCCTGGTTGTGGCGCACAGCAAGGCCCATTCCCACGACACCCCTTTTCTCAATAGTTACGCCTTCTTTGACGATACTTCCGCTGCCAATGAAGCTGCCTTCACCAATGTTGGCGGCGCCATTGATTACCGCGGCGGTGGAGATGTGACAGTGATCTGCCACTACTGCGTCATGTTCTATAACTGCTCGGGTGTTGATAATGCAGTTGCATCCTACCCGGGCGCCGGCATTGACGATGGCGCCGTGCATCACGATGGTGCCTGCGCCAATAGTGGCGTTCCGTGAAACCTGTGCGGTGGGCGCAATAATGCTCGGCAACTGAAAACCGAGCTCTGTTACCTTTTGATAGAGGCGGATGCGGCGGTCGGGTGTCTGAATTTGCCCCACCGCAATGAGGGCATATTGATAGGCTTTGGCGAGTGCCGGTAGTTCAATGTCGGTGGCTATAACTGCATAGCTGAAGTACTTGTTTTGAATTTCTTCTACCATGCCGATCAGCCCGGCAATCTGGTACTTACCATGCTGCTCAATGACATCGATGCACGACCGCGCGTGACCACCGGCACCGATCAGAATTAAACTCAGCTTTCTCATTGGGAGACAGAAAATCGACCCGACTTGCTTGGGAGGTTTATTAAGCATCGCTCCAGCGATCCTTCTATAGGCACTTGGGTTTTTGGCACTTTACTTGGCATCGATAGGCAATGCATTGGCGTCCAGACGGAGCGCGAGTCATCAACCCAGCGTCGTTGTTGGCGCGCAGACCGGCGTCACGTTGGTCAGAGACTGATTCAACCAGCATCAGTGTCTGCAGCCAGTAATTACTGCGGCAACCCTCTGGTTCATGGCGAGTCGTACACCTATGACGTTGGCAAACGCAAACCGATAGTGTTTAAACAAGCGGCGCTTATTGACGGAGAAGCCGGGCAACAGCTCTGGCTTTGTGACCCTACCCTGCTTGACGTACGCTTAGTCGTTCCATTATGCGACCTTCAATTGCTGTGCCGCATCCCAGTTTCTCTCGAACTGCATCGGGCTTACCTAACCCAGGATGGAGTGCACCCGACGGTGCCCGTAAAACGTCAACCAGTCAATGACCTCGGCCATCGCCTACCTACGGGTTGCGAACCTTTCCCCGCATAATCAGGCGTACCTAACAGAAATTCCCGAGCGAAGTACGCCGTGACTGATATGGCCTGTCCGCCTTTGAACAGCCTCACTGCCTCCATCT
>CAIWVX010000071.1 GCA_903916205.1 uncultured beta proteobacterium | reverse complement strand
TGTATTGATTGCACGCTCTGTGTGGCTGAATGTCCGGCTTCGGCGATTTATGCTGAGGACGATGTGCCGGAGTATCAAAATTCTTTTATTGCGCTGAATGCTGAGATGGCGAAGCTCTGGCCGGTGATCAGTGAGCGTAAGGAACCGCCGGATGACGCCAGTGGCTGGAATGGTGTTCCGAAAAAAATCGAGCTTCTTGAGCGCTGAGAGGCCGTGGGGAAATGCCTCATTCTTCGCCACAGCGACATAACGACACAGAATTTTCGCAGCCTGAGCCTTTGAGAACGGGCCATTCCCTCGGCGCTTTTTCTGCGCCTCTGAGCTTCTGTAGTGCGCTTGGTCATTTTTCACCCGTTCTGAGGCGTTGAGATTGTTGAATTCGACGCCGATTCCTACGGGCGATGGTTTTTTCGATAGCTTGGTCGGCCAAATGCTGGATCGCTGTGCCGAAGAGCTGGCGACGGGCGATTTGTCGGCGGTGCTGATTTTGGTTCCGGCCCTGCCGATTGTCACCGAACTACGTGCGGCGCTGTTGCATGCGCTTCCTCGACCACTCCTTTTACCGCGTTTTGACACGCTATCGCACTGGGTCAATGGCGCTCAAATCAAAGGGCTGCCGGAGCCGTTGCCGGAGAGTGAACGTTTGGTTTTGCTGCATGAAGCCTTGCGTCAACGAGGCTGGTTTGACGAGTCGGCGCTGTGGGAAATCGCCTCGGAAATGGCCGAACTCTTTGATGAGCTGACGTCTGCGGCGGTCAAACTGCCGCAGGATGAAGCCGGACTGGTGGCGCAATTGCACCAAGCCTATGCCTTGCGGGCCTCGATTCCGCTGGCCTTTGAGGCGCGAGTGGTGCATGAAATCTGGCATGCGCTGGCCGCGGTCGGGCAGCCGGATCGCGCCGCCTCATACCGCTTGCGGCTGGCGACTTTAGCGCGTCAGGCCTCGGCTCAGGACGCTCCACGGCACCTGCTGGTGCTGCTTGATGCGATACCGGAAGAAGCCCTTGATCCGGCTGAACTGGAGTTTCTTAAGGCTTACGCTCAAACGCAAACGGTGCAGGTCTTTCACCCGATACCTCGGGAAGCGTCCACCACGCCTTTGATGATGACACTGGCGGCGGCTTGGCCGCAGACCTTGCAGACGCCGCTTTTCGAGCGTGCCGAGACGCTGGCCAAGGCGTTCCCCGAAAGTCCGCTAAGCTCTTGTCTGCAACTGGTTCCGGCCAGTGGTCGGGAACCGGAGGCGCAGGCCGCTGTGGCACAAATCGGCCAGTGGTTGCAGTCCGGTTTGCGGCGCATTGTGCTGATTACCCAAGATCGTCTGACTGCGCGGCGGGTACGGGCACTGCTTGAGCGTGAAGGCGTACTGGTTAACGATGAAACCGGCTGGAAACTATCGACCTCACGCGCAGCGGCGGCGGTAGATGCGCTGATCGAAACGGTCGCCAGCAATGCCTATTACCGTGATCTGCTCGATCTATGTAAATCGCCTTATGTTTTTGCCGATGACGACAAGAGTCAATGCAAAGCCGCCGTATTCACTCTTGAAGCTGCCATTCGCAAGGCCTCAGTTAAAGCCGGATGGGTGAAAATCCGGCGCGGATTGCTTGAAGCGGACGAATCTGAAGCCAAGAATCTCGGCCTAGCGCTACTCGACCGGGTTGAAGCCGCCAGCACGCTTTTGCGCAACAAGCCGGCACCACTGGCCGGTTGGCTCACTCGTTTGCTCAAGGCGCTTGACGTATTAAGTGCGCTAAAACCCTTGCGGCGCGATTCCGCAGGAAAGGCCTTGCTGGAATTGCTCGAAACTCGGCGCGATGAACTCGCCACCAGCACCGCGCTATTCTCCTTCGCGGCTTGGCGCGATTGGCTCAACCGCGAGCTGGAGGCGAGCACCTTCCGTGACGGCAGTATCAGTAGCCCCATCGTATTGACCCCGCTCAACGCGGTTTGTCTGCGTCGCTTTGAAGCGGCCTTGTTGATCGGTGGTGATGCTCGACAACTGTCACCGACATCCAATAGCGAATTCTTCAACCCGTCGGTGCGTCGCGAATTGGGGCTACGCACCCGTGAAGACAACGAGCGCGAACTGCGTCGTGAGCTCGAATTGTTGCTGGCGACGGTGCCGCGCATCACCGTGACTTGGCAGGCGCTGAAGGATGGCGAGGCCAATCTGCTGGCCCCCGAACTGGCGTTGCTATCGACGCTGCATCAATTGGCCTGGAATGATGATCTGCACCGTGCGCCGCTTACGGCACGCGACGAAGCGCTGCCCGATGTGGTGAGTGCGCCGCAAGCCACCGTCATGGCGGCCCCGGTGGCTCCGCTGGCGCTGATTCCACAGCGCATTTCGGTGAGTGGCTACGTCAGTCTGGTGGCTTGCCCGTACCGCTTTTTCGCACGTCATGTGCTGGGTCTTGGCGAGATGGACGAAGTCAGCGAGGAAATGGAAAAAAGTGACTACGGGGCGCTGGTGCATCGCGTGCTGGAGCGCTTTCATCAACGCCATCCGGTGCTTTTAGAACTCTCGGAGGAACAAGCGTTATCGGCCTTGCAGGACGACGTGGCCGAGGTTTTTGCGGCGGCGGTTGAAGACAATTTTCTCGCCACCGGCTGGCGTCTGCGTTGGGAGAAACGGCTGGCCGCTTATCTCGACTGGCAACGCGAGCAAGAAGCGGCTGGTTGGCGTTGGGCGCAGGCCGAAACTCGGGTTAAACGCGAGCTGTCTCTAGCGGATGGCAAATGTGTTGAACTCTATGGTCGCATCGACCGCATTGATCAGCCTCAGGAAAACGCAGGCGGTGCCTCATTGTTCGACTACAAAACACAGACCGCCGAGGTCATTCGCAAGCACCTTAAAGACGATGTGCAACTCCCGGCTTATGCATTATTACATGGTCATGCTGCGCAAGCCGCTTATGTTTCACTCGATGATGAAAAAATTGTCACCCTCACGGCGGGCGTTGAAGCGGGCGATTTAATGGCGGCCGCAGAAGCCCAAGGTCAGCGTTTGCAAATGGCTTTTAATGCCCTGTATGCCGGGGAAAAACTGCCCGCACACGGCGTTCAAAGCGTTTGCCAGTGGTGCGAAATGAGCGGCTTGTGCCGGAGAGATTATGTTTAAAAAAACCAAGGCACTCCGAGCCAAATTGTCACCGGGGATGCGGGCGACTCAGGTGCCGGGGAGTCAACGTGGCTGATGCGTCCTCGCTGATTCTGAGCGCACTTGATCCGTCGCGCAGTGTGGTTGTTGAAGCCTGCGCGGGGAGCGGCAAAACCTGGTTGCTGGCTTCGCGCATCGTGCGCTTATTGCTGGCTGGCGTGGCTCCCGGCGAAATCTTGGCGATCACTTTCACGCGCAAGGCAGCGCGTGAAATCGAAGAGCGCGTGGTGAGCTGGCTGCAATTGCTAGCGACTGGCAGCGAGACGCAGGTTATTGAGTTTCTGGCCGAACGTGGGGTGATGGCAGATCAAGCGACGCAGCGTTTAGCGCGCGGTTTGTATGAACAGGTGCTGACGGCGTCATCGGGTTTGTCGGTGAATACCTTTCATGGCTGGTTCCTGCAATTGGTGGCCGCCGCACCGCTCTCGGCTAATTTGGCCGGGGCCACGCTGGCCGACTCCGATTCACGGTTGTTTGACGAGCTTTGGCAATCTTTTGCCGTCACCTTGCAGAAGAAGCCAGAAAGCGAAGAGACCCAGAGTTTTGTTTTGTTGCTTGGCGAACTGGGGTTGGAGCCGACGCGGCGATTGATTCGTCGGGCGCTGGATCGGCGCAGTGAATGGCTGGCTTTCGGTAACGAAGGCCAGGACATTGCCGCCAAAGTCATTGCGGCGCTACGCGAACAACTCGGCGCGGGAAGGCCGGGCGAGGCTTTGGCCAATTTCTTCGTTGGCTCGTGGGCGATGGATTTTCAGGCGTATCTCGGCTTTCTTGAGCAGAGTGATCTTAAGAGCGATCAAGACGCGGCGGCAAATTTGCGAGTGGCCTTACTTGAATCCGAACCGGCTCGGGCTTTTGACTATCTACGAACGGTGTTGCTGACCCAAACCAACACGCTGCGCGTGAAAAAACCGACGCAATCGCTCGACAAGCGCTTTACGCCCAAAGGTGCACTGCGTTTTCTTGATTTGCACGGACAACTTGGCGCGCGCGTGATCGACTGCCTTGAACGGCAGACGGCTGAGCGCATTTTGCTATTCAATCAGCAAGTCTGCGCGGTCTTTGCCGCCTTCTTGGTGCATGTCGAAGAATTCAAGAAGGCGCGACGCCAAATTGATTTTGTCGATGCCGAATGGAGCGTGCTCAAGCTACTGCGCGACGAGGAAACGGCGGCCTTCCTGCAAGCCAGGCTGGATGCCCGTTATAGCCATGTGCTGCTGGACGAATTTCAAGATACCAACCCACTGCAATGGCAGATTCTGCTGGCCTGGCTGGATGCCTATTCGGATGCCTCGCGGCCCGTGGTTTTTCTGGTCGGCGACCCTAAACAGTCGATCTACCGTTTTCGTCGTGCCGAGCCGCGCTTGTTCGCCGTGGCTGCCGAGTTTTTAACGCGTGAATTCGGCGCGTTGCGTTGCGAACAGGATTCCACTTGGCGTAATGCCCAGCCGATTATTGATGTGATCAATGCGTTATTTCTCGACGTGGCCGAATTCGCCCCGTTCCGCGAACAACAATCCTTTGCCGACCGTTTGCCGGGGCGAGTCGAGCTGTTGCCGCTGTGCGGTAAGGGCGAGGTGATTGAAACTGACGGCGCGGATTCCCATTTCGCAGACACCAACCTGCCGCCCCTGCGCAACCCGCTGAGCGAAGCGGAAGTCGAGCCGGAAGATTTACGTTTGCGTCAAGAAGCCGAAGGACTGGCGGCGAAAATTTGCGCCATGGTTGGTCGTATTGAGCGCCCTTGGCAGATTGAAGAAAAAGGCCTTGATGGCCGAGTGCAAACCCGCGCCGTAGCTTATGGCGACATCCTGCTGCTGGTGCGCACGCGCTCCAATCTGGCGGTTTACCAACGTGCGCTGACGGCGGCTAACATTCCCTTTGACGCGGCTTCACGCGGTGGGTTACTAACGGCGCTGGAGATTCGCGACAGCGTGGCGTTGCTCGAATTTTTGGTGACTCCAGTCGCCGATCTAAAACTGGCGCATACCCTGCGTTCGCCAATTTTTGCCTGTAGCGATGACGAACTGATCACGCTGGCGATGCGCACCGAAGCCACATGGTGGCAACGGCTGCAAGCCGGGGTGGCCGAAGGGGAGGCCGCGCCTCGATTAGTGCGGGCCGCGCAGTTGTTGGGCGAATGGTTGTTGGCCGCAGATACCCTACCGGCCCACGATTTGCTCGACCGCATCTTCCATCAAGGGGAAGTGGTCGCACGCTACCGGCTGGCCGTGCCGTCTGCGGCGGCCGCCAGCGTTGACGCCAATCTGCGTGCCTTGCTATCGCTGGCACTCGATCTCGATGGCGGACGTTATCCCAGTCTGCCGCGCTTTATCGACGAATTGCGCGAACTGCGCGATGCCGATGTTAACGATGCGCCGGATGAAGGCGTGATCGAAGGACATCAGATTGATGTTGGTCGCGTCAGAATTCTCACCATCCACGGCGCCAAGGGACTGGAAGCGCCAATTGTCTGGTTGCTAGGCGCCAACGCCTCGCCTCGACCACAAGACGCTTGGGACATGCTGGTGGATTGGGCCCCCGAAGCCACCGCGCCACAGCATTTATCGTTTTACGGACGCAAAGAAGATCATGGCCGCGCCCGACAGCCCCTATTTGACGCCGAAGTCGCCGCCGCCAAACGCGAAGAACTCAACCTGCTTTACGTCGCCATAACGCGAGCCCGGCAGGTCTTTATCGCTAGTGGCATCGAAAACGCCAAGGCCAGCAACGAAACGCCCTACCGCCGACTTGAAAACGCGCTAGAAAAATTGGGCGGCGGATTGGCCTTTGGCGACACCTTGCCCTTAGGCCAACCCGATATTCCGCAAGTCATGGCGACACCGTTAACCCAGAGGAATGAGGCGGCTAAGGCCTTGCCGCAGATCGGCGAACGGCGTCGATTGCCGGAAGCCAATGAGCGCTTCGGCATCCTGCTACACGCCTTGCTCGAACGGCGTACTGGCGGCGCAGAAAATGCCGCTTGGTGGAAAGGGCTAGGCGCGGATGACGGCGATTACCAGCGCGTCTTACCCGTCGCTGAACGCCTATTAGCGGCCCCGGCGCTGCAACGTTTTTTTGACCCGGCACACTATCGCCAAGCGTGGAATGAAGTCGAGCTAAGCGGGAATGAAGGCACGGTATTGCGCCTAGACCGACTGGTTGAATTCGACGAAGCCTTCTGGGTTCTCGATTACAAAAGCTCAGGCCGCGATACGGCACGTCTGGAAGAATACCAACGCCAAGTAACCGCCTATTGCCGGGCTGTTGCTCGCATCTTCCCCGAGCGGCCCATCCGCGGTGCCCTCATTTTTTCCGACGCTTCAATGCTCGAAGTTGGCTGATATATTGGTGTTCAACTCCCTCGTGTTACCGACCAATCCGTAGGGGCGGAGCAACCCGCCGGGCGCCAAATACAGGTCATTCTCGAATTTACGCAATTAAACACTAGCGCTGTTTTAAGATACCCCGGCCCTTGGGGCGGGTTTGTTCATTTGCGAATTGACGTCCAATACAGGAGAGAAAATTTCAGTAACCAGTAAGGTTTGGGTGTCAAAGGTAAAACGAGAACGGCGAGCCCATAAGTGTATTCGAGGATCTGGCTTGACATGTAAGGCTTCACGTGCTGACAGGTAAAGTTTGTGGTGGTGATTGAGCCGTTTACATTCGATGGTCCCTCGCTTAAACCCCGCATGCGAAAACAGCAACGCACCAAGCGAATAATTCCCCATTCGTGCCAACCAGCCTGTTACGGAGCCACGAGGTCGGCGAGGTAGAACAGTATGGGCGAAGACCAGCGGCGCTCCATCGCAAATCAAGACCACTTCTCTTATCAAGGCCATTGTGTTGGGCTGGATATTGAGTGCCCTAGCTTCGTCTCGCGTTGGCATGTCAAGATTTTGGTGTCGAAGCAATAGAGTGAAATTGCCTCTGGCCTGAAGTTGCGCGGTCAGTGATCCGCGATCCTGCAACCAAGGAATAAAAGCGGTGCTTTCTGAGTTGCGTAGCGGTTTATTTCGCCAGACGATTCGTTTACTGAGCATTAAGGCATTTATTGATAAATTATTGTGGTCGCGGTGACTTCTCGATGCCGCCAATACGTAGCCCCGGTTTGAAGCCTTTGCTAGAGAACCAACCGCGATTCATTTCGAGCGCAAAACGAGCAGAACCCGATGCGCAGTGATTCGTCTCCGTCTGTGGCTGCATGTCCTCGATGTTCAAGATGCGGCCCTCGTCATCAAGAAAAGCGACAGAAAGAGGCAAAAATGTATTACGCATCCACATGCAGTGGCGTTCTGCCGAAGGAAAGACAAAAAGCATTCCTTCATGGGTTCGCATATTGCGACGATGCATCAGACCTTGCATACGACTCGCTTGATCGGCCGCGACCTCGGCATTAACGCGATAAAAACCGAGCGTTAACTCCATGCGTGGCATTTCCGCTATGGCATGGGTTGAAATGAGCAATAGAAAAACGGTGAATGACCGTTGTGCTGAGTGATACATTAAACCCAGATTATCAATTAGCTTTTGCATGTAGACACAGGACTGACAGGAGGAAGTTAAGAATTACGCCAAAAACCCTTGAGCTAGGCTCGCCGTTTTCGCAAAATGCATTACAGGGCACGGTAAGGCTAGGTCGACCTTTGGTCAAGCAGGGAATCGGCTATCGGGCCAGAGGGGCAACCTACACGTTCGATTGCCCTCTGAACAAGACTCACCACCTTCACGTGCCGGTCAGGAAGTCGGGGTTGTTGTCGTGGCACAGGGTAGTAATTGAGCATGCGCCCTTTGATTTTCGGTCGAAATGTATTCGCGCAATGCCGCATCTACCCGCGTTTGCCAGCCGGCCCCAGTGTTACGGAAGGCATCAACGACTTCGCGCGACAGCCGAATGGTAATCCGCTCCTTTGTCACTTCAGCAGGAGGACGACCACGGCGGACAAATGGCTTTACGGCCTCCCATTCCGCGTCGGTGTAGGGCATGGCGTCCGGGTCGGACATGGCCGCCGCCGTGATGATGGCGTCTTCTTTGTCAGTGACGAAAATATGGTTGGGCTTAAGTTTCGGCATAAGTTTTCTCCTCGCGTTTGTTCGCCTTGCGCAGGCTAATAATTCGGCGTTTCTCGCCACGATCCACAAAAGCAACAGCGTATAAACGTAGGCCGATATAGCCGATGCCCGATTGGCGATGCTCGCCATAGTTCTTTCGTTTATCGGGTCGACCGCATTATTCCACTCAAACGACGTAGCCAGCGCCAGCGATACACCGTGCTTGGCGACATTGCTGGCGTCCTTGATTAAGTCAAATGTGATTTCCACGCGCTTTATTGTATGTACGCAAACAAAGGAAGTCAATGATTTTTGTGCATACGCAAATAGAGGTAAGCCATGTTCAATGCGTACAGTATCGGCGTCAGCATCAGCTTGATGAATAAGGTCAGCCCTATGCTGTCCAATATCATCAGGGACTTTGCCAATACCGCGTGCCATTGGAGCTTGAGCACTTTAATTCATTGGTAACGCAGGGTAGTAATTGAGGCTAACCCTTTGATTCGAGGTTAGGCTGCAATCTCAAGATATTCAACGATGCTCGCAGGTCGCGGAATGGTCAAACCCTCTTCGCGAAGCCCTTTAATATGAAATCCAATCGCCTCACGAATTTCGTTTTCGGTTTCCTCTACCGTCCGACCGGTGGCAATGCAGCCCGGCAGATCAGGCACGTAAGCTGAATAGTTATTTTCTGTTTTTTCAACAACAATGGCGTAGCGCATCGATTTACTCCTTCAGTCCAGCTTGTTTGAGAAC
>CAIWVX010000070.1 GCA_903916205.1 uncultured beta proteobacterium | reverse complement strand
TGTTATGCCATAACATATCGCCCATTCGGCAAACGTTTTTGCCTTCCACCATCACGTCGAACGAATATAACAAAAACTCGCATTCCTGTTTGAACACGCTACTTAACACGCCGCCGGCACTGCCCGGTTCGTCGCCACTACTCATCATGTATTTGGCGCCCTTGTTCATAATCATATTACCATCGGCTTCCACTGTGGTGGTGCCTTGCGACGTATCAGAGGATTTACCGATGTTGGGATAGGGGATCGGAACGGGACCTGCGGGCGTCGGGGTTTTACAGACGTCAGGAAACACCATGCTCATGCCGCCACTACCTTTGTGGGCAAAACCTCGGATATTGTGAACTGTACAGGCCATTAATTACTCCTTAATCAAAGTTAAGATGCAGCCAACAAAAGCACGGCACGTCCGCCGTAGTCCGAGGAAGCATACACCAAACAAGGCGATTGACGATATTGTTTATACACCCCGTGCACAGCCAAGGCCGCGAGCATAATGCCATGAGCCGCGCCCAAGTCCCCAAAGCATTCGGCCGGATGTTCCATCTGATGATCCGGAACAAAAGCGGCGCTGTTACGTAATCGCGCCACGCCAAACTCTTTCCCCCAATAACGCTCGCCGTTAAAGCTTGCATAAACGCAGCCGATCGGCGCTGGCGGCGGTGCTTCTGCAAACAAACCGGCAAAAGTAGCCGCCAAACCTTCGCCAAGATACGGTTCTTGCGCATAAATATGACCCGACTCCTGCCCCATGGCGCTGCCCAACACCTGCGCCAACGGTTGCAAACCCTTTTTAGCTGCAGTACTGGCCAAGGTCAGCAGTAAAAAAGCAGCACCTTCGCCTGGAGTGAATCCATCGCTGTTAACCTCATTGCGAATACGACCTTCCATATCCAGATTACCCAGTACATAGAGATCGATCAGGCTGTCCACGCCACCCACCAAAACAAATTCGGCTTCATTGGCTTCCAGCAGCGCTGTCGCCCGTCGAAACGCCATCAGACCGGCAGCGCGTCCTTTAGGCGCGGCAATACTTCGGGGCAAGTCAAGTGTTGCTTTTGTTTGCTTTACGAGTCTGCTCAAAAAAGTTTTCGGATCTATGGGTTTAGTCGTGTGATGTTCCGGCATTGCCAATAGCAACGGAATAGGCGTTTCATAGCCTGCCAACGGTTCCAGTGCTCCGTCCAACGCCACCTGCGCCAGCCGTAACATCCTCGCCTCCCGGTATTGGAGATGCAGTGTAGACAACTCTGTATCCAGCTCGGGAAGCCCATCCTCAGGAACCGTCCCAACGATAAACGGCTGAAATCGTCGGTCGCGCCATTCTATCTCACGAAGTCTTGCCAGTCGGGCACGAGCGGAAGCAGCCGTTTCACTCAGACTAAGACCAATCGGCGATACCGCGCCTGCACTAACCACGACTATTTCCGATTTTGCCATCTTTACGATTCTCTGGGTTTGTTTGGATATTCGCGGCAATACACTGCCACTTCGCGCAATTTCAGCAAATGCTTATCGACCTTGATACCGGCACGAAATAACAGCTGAACACGACCGGTGTCTGGTTCTATTAAAACAGTTTCCAAATTTGGCGTTTCGCGAATTACGCGCCCATCAAAATCAAACATAAACGCCAGCGTGCAGACCGGCAACAAAAAGCGCAACGGCTCACCTGGCCTGCAGCCGCACACTTCCACTGCTTCTCCACCCTGCAAATAGCCAGAAGAAATCAAGTCCGGCGTTGAAACCTGAAAAAATCGGGAATCAAAATCATGCGGCAAATACGGAGAACGGTTTTTCTGCCAGACGTCATCATAGGTTCCGGCAAATTCGCTACGGGGCAACCACGAAGGAGATACCGGCGCAAAACAGGCAGGTAGAGGACGATCCGCGGGATGACGGATGAGTTGAGCGGGATCTTCAATATTGGGCAACATGCGCCCTTCCCAGTCACTTTCTTTACTGCCGATAAAGCCTTGTCCAACCGGGTTGCGCGGCTCATACTCGGGCGACTGGCCATCCTTGGGGTGCGCGACCCCGCCAAAAGCCAGTTCCCAACGTAACGGCATTTGTTCCCATATTTCAGGCTGCGTCGGCTGCCAGCCATCGTTGGTATTTTGCCAGCGCCGGTTGCCAAACAATCGCACGGTTTTTGAAAGCGTGCCGACCTTAAGGCTGACTTCCGCTACACGGGTATTATTAGCGGGGGCCAGCGCATGTCCTACCAACAAAAC
>CAIWVX010000069.1 GCA_903916205.1 uncultured beta proteobacterium | reverse complement strand
TTCTCAAGCACAACAACATCTACCTTTCGGCCTACGCTCACAACCAGAGCATTCTCGTCAAAGAAGGCCAATCCGTGAGCAAGGGCCAGAAAATTGCCGAAATGGGAAATACCGATGCCGATCAAGTCAAATTGCACTTTGAAGTCCGGCGTCAAGGCAAGCCGGTCGATCCGCTCAAATACCTGCCTGCGCGCTGATCATGGCTAACGCCGCTGATCCCGACTTTCCTGAAGACGCGTTATTGCCAGAAGCCGCCTCTGACGAGTTGTTCCTGAGTGACCAAGAAGAAGAGCCCGTGGCGCAGACGCCCGAAGTTGAACTGCTCAACGATGTCACTCAGCACTATCTCAACGAGATCGGTGCCAAGCCGTTGTTCACGCCCAAAGAAGAATTTAGCTGGGCCTGTCGTGCGCAACGCGGAGAATTTGAAGCCCGACAAAAAATGATCGAGCACAACCTGCGGCTGGTTGTAAATATTGCCAAGCACTACCTTAATCGTGGCATTCCGCTGCTCGATCTGATTGAAGAAGGCAATCTTGGTTTGATTCATGCGATCGAAAAATTTGATCCACAGCGCGGCTTTCGTTTTTCGACTTATGCGTCTTGGTGGATTCGCCAAAGCATTGAGCGCGCCATCATGAACCAGTCGCGCACCATCCGTTTGCCGGTGCATGTGTTCAAAGAAATCAACCTCATTCTGCGCGCAGTTCGCCATCTCGAATTAGCCAACGGGCGAGAAGTTCATGTTGAGCAGATTGCCCACCTTATCGACAAGCCGGTGGCCGATGTGCGCCGCGTAATGGCGCTCAACGAACATATAGCATCACTCGACACCCCGCTCGAAATCGATCCGAGTCACACCGTTGCCGATGCTATTCCCGATGACAACGCCGTAGACCCTGGAATATTGCTGCAATCCAGTGAAGTGTGTGCTTTGGTTAGCCAATGGATCGAGCAACTGTCGGCTAAACAGCGCCTCGTTCTGGAGCGTCGCTATGGACTGGGTGGCGCTGAAATCAGCACCCTTGAAGAAATTGCCGCTGAACTGAATTTAACGCGCGAACGTGTCCGTCAAATACAACTTGAAGCGCTCGATCAGCTTCGCCGAGCAATCAAACGAGGCGGAATATCGAGGGATACGCTGCTATAAAACTTCACGCCATTGAGCCATTGTGTGGTCATCCGCATGGCTAAAACGCATTCCTTCAAACTCAGAAACCCCCTGCCATTATGTTTAAACAAGCCCAAAACGAGCTATCAACCCTTCGCGACTTAATGCGATTTTCCGTCAGCCGATTTATCGAAGCAGACCTTTTTTTTGGACATGGCACGGACAACGCGTGGGACGAAGCCGCCTATTTACTCTTGCACACGCTGCACCTGCCGATTGACCGGTTAGAGCCTTTCATGGATGCTAGGCTAACCAGCGAAGAGCGTGCCACAGCGCTTAAAATCATCGAACGGCGCATCAGCGAACGTCAGCCCGCAGCGTACTTAACCAACGAAGCCTGGCTCGGTGATTATTGTTTCTATGTCGATCAACGCGTGATCATTCCCCGTTCGCATATTGCCGAACTCTTGCAGGAACAACTCAGCCCCTGGGTCGACGATCCTTGGGCGATTCACCACGTACTCGATCTGTGTACCGGCTCAGGCTGTCTAGCCATTCTCGCCGCACAGGCTTTCCCCGAATCAAAACTTGACGCCATCGACCTCTCGCCAGACGCTCTAGCCGTAGCTAAACGCAATGTCGACGACTACGGACTGCAAGCGCGTATTCAACTGATCCTGTCAGACGCTTTTACCGAAGTGCCTGAGCAAAAATACGATCTAATTATTTCTAACCCGCCCTACGTCAATGCCGAATCAATGGCCACGCTTCCTGAAGAATACCGACGCGAGCCCGTATTAGCCCTAGCCAGCGGCAAGGATGGTCTGGACTTTGTGCGTATTCTGCTCAGCGAAGCTAAAAACCACCTCACCCCGAACGGCCTGTTAATCGTCGAAATCGGCGACAACCGCGAGGCGCTAGAAACGAAGTACCCGGAACTCGCCTTCACTTGGCTAGACACCCATGCCGGAGACCACTGCGTCTTTATGCTGCGTCACGAAGAACTGGAATAAAAATCAAAACGTGGCTTACGCGGCAGAACAACATTTAGCGTAAAGTCATTTCCTCACGATCAAGCCTGATTTTTACGCGGCAGAACGCGCCAAGCACGGCTATAAGCCCTGAAAAACCGTTACAATTCAGGCTTTTTACTTTTTGCTTCGGTGCCCCATTCTGATGTTTGTTTATCGCGGATTTTCACATAAAGTAATTAGCGACACCGTGCTTACCCTAGGTAATTTTGATGGGGTGCATCTCGGTCACCGGGCTTTGCTCGCTCAACTGATGGCAAGCGCGAAACAAAATAATCTGGTGCCGACCGCGCTGACCTTCGAGCCGCATCCGCGTGAGTTCTTCGCGCCAGAAAACGCACCCACTCGCCTCTCAACCTTGCGCGAAAAACTTGAACTGATCGCCGAAGAAGGCGTGACCCAAACTTACGTTGGTCGCTTCAATGCCCGCTTTGCCGCCCTATCTGCCGAAGAGTTCATCGAGAAAATTCTCGTCGATCACCTGCGCGTCAAACATCTAATCATCGGTGACGACTTCCGCTTCGGCGCGGGTCGCCGGGGCAATTTTGCCATGTTGCACGAGGCTGGAATCCATTTCGGATTCAAAATTGACGCCATGAACAGCGTCTTACTTGAAGGCGAACGCGTGTCGAGCTCCGCCGTACGGGCGGCCCTCGCCGACGGCAAAATGGAACGCGCCGCACAACTGCTCGGACGCCCTTATTCAATTGATGGGCGCGTCATTTATGGCAACCAAGTTGGCCGCCAACTCGGTTTTGCCACCGCTAACATCCGCATCAAACATGACAAGCCGCCCTTACTCGGTGTTTTCGCCGTCGAAGTGAGAGGCGTCGATGGTCTGACGCTCAAGGGCGTAGCCAATCTCGGCTTCCGCCCAAGCCTCAACAAAGCCACGCAACCACTCCTTGAAGTCCATCTTTTCAACTTTGCTCGTGAAATCTACAACACCCATCTAAACGTCCGCTTCCTACACAAGCTACGTGACGAAATGAAATTCCCCGACTTCAACGCGCTCAAAGCCCAAATTGCGATGGATGTCGCTGAGGGAAAAGCTTACTTCCACCGCAGAGACACAGAGGCACAGA
>CAIWVX010000068.1 GCA_903916205.1 uncultured beta proteobacterium | reverse complement strand
GAACCACCAACGCCCCGGACTTGCGAACCAACTCGCCAACGCCGAACAACGGCTTACACCACCCCGGCAGATTGAGCCACGAACGAACATTACGCGCCGCCTGATCCAAGCCCCCGATACCGTAGAGGCGCAAGCCCCGAGGGAATTTGGTTAGTTCCCCCAACTTGGACAAATATTTCATGAGGTAGCCGACACCCGACAGAGCCAGCTGCGTGTTGGTCATACCATGCGGCCAGAAAGCCCGACGAAGGCCCCCACGCTTTACTGTTGGCCTGTCCCAATGAGGCATCCGTACACCGACCGGAAGCCACGCCAGCAAATGGTAATGAACGGCCCCCCGCGACTGCAACTCAGCAACCCACGTATAACGACAATGCAGCCCCTTCGACCGGCACCAATCCCGATACACCGCCAGAGACGCAGAAACGTGACCAGGGCGCCAATCGGGAGTAGCCACATACGTCAACGTCACGAACCACGGCTGAAGCGCTCTAGAACCCTTCTCCCCCAGCCCGTGAAGGTGTCCAGAAGCCCAGACCGCCCGCTTTAGCCGCTTGATCCGACGAACCGCTACTTTTTCTTTTGAGAGATCAATAACAGTCGTCCTCCGACTTGTTTTATATGGGACAAGCCCCGCGCCTTCGGCGCTTGCGCGCTGCGCTTGCACAAGCACCGCAGCCGCAGTCATGCAGCCACCGAAACGTTATCTACCGCCGCATCGATATAGACAACGCGACCGCCAGCCACACGCAACGCCGCGCACAAGTCAAGAGCTTCCCGCAGATCGACGCAGTAAACCGTAAAGCTACGACCGCGATAAATGGCATTGACCGCGATCATGCCAGCCCCGCCAACTTCTCAAACTGATAAGCACTCTCGAACGCCGAAGCCCGATCCAGCTCGCGCCGCGACTGATCCACGAACACACGACCCGCAAAGAGCAGACCCCGGTCAGCCAGATTATTCGCCCGTTTAGCCAGCAGAAACGCCTTCATCAAGGCCGTAGACGCCAAGGATGCAAGTTCCTCCCCGGTCGGTTCAAACATCGAGATTTGCTCGCCAGTCATAGTGAAAGCCCCCCGACCGGCAACCCATCCGGAGAATGAAACTCTACATCGACAGATAACTCCTGCTCACCAACAGCGGCACGATCAACGCGAAT
Source organism: uncultured beta proteobacterium (assembly GCA_903916205.1). GTDB lineage: Bacteria > Pseudomonadota > Gammaproteobacteria > Burkholderiales > Rhodocyclaceae > Propionivibrio. The sequence continues at coordinate 5,646 of CAIWVX010000068.1, read as the reverse complement.
GACCATCGAGCCAATTTCGGGCGAACTCTCGAATTCAGAGGCAGCAACACCACGGGCACACATGGCAAGAACCGCCAAGCGCGCAACGTGTGAGACTTGCTGCATATCATCGAATGACAGCATAGAGGTTTCCCCCTCACGCCGCAGATTTGCCAGTCGGAACAGGCATCAACCGTGGACGGATATCCAGCCGTCCTTCACGACTGACAAACACAGCAGAGGGGGAAAGGGTGTAAACGCCTTTGGCGTATGGAGTCTGATCCTTGTCAAGAAGGATTTCGAACTTGTCGGGAAACTCACCGATGACGCCATCCGTATCAACGCCGAAAGCGTGGCCGGTCTGGATGCGCAAGTGGTAGTCTTTGTTCGTTGTTTTCGAAACGCCCTTACGCTCGACGATGGAGGGCGAGGAAATAACAATTTTGATCATGGTTGATGCCTTTGATGGTTTTTGGATAAACTCGAATTACCGAGTAAATAAACGATCCCAAATGGAAACGTACGCAAACGATAACATAAAGGCCGGAAACTTTGCAAATCAAACCTGACTATTTAGATCGACTATTAGACGAAGCCAAGGCAATCACAGGCAGCGACTACAAGACAGCGCAAGCGTTGCAGGTAGGCCGCGCCACAATCAGCCAATGGAGGAAAGGAGTTAGAACCTGCCCACCAGCAGACGTGGCACTATTGGCAGAACTCACCGGATACGACGCCAGCGCATGGGTCGCACGAGCAGTAGTAAGCCACTACGAGGGAACCAAGAAGGGAGAGCTACTCAGCAAAGCCCTAAAAAAAGCACTGGTAGCGACTGGCGCGGCAATCGTTACATCTGGAACAAAGGCCGCAGCGATTTTGTCAGTTTCAGCTAATGAAGCAGTTTCCCACTTCATACGATGTATAAACTGTTTACATCGTTTTCAACCTGCAAACGCTTTGAACTTTGCAAAAGTGTAGTAGAAAAAGAATCGTTGATGTTTCGCTACGCTTTCATGGCTTCGCCATAAGACAAAAGGCGTCAGTCCGGGTTAACGCTATTCGCTACCCGGACTTCCCGAATTCATTTGTTTATCAGGAAGAAGTAAGCGAAGCCAATGGGCGCGCAACTGGAGCCGTTTCCGGCATCGACGCAGCAGGAAGCGCAGCAGCAGGAGCCACCCGATAGGGATCAAATGGCGGACGCTCGACAAAATCCCTGCAAGCTGCATCGCCGATCCCCGGATCACTTCCTTGTTGTGTCACGCACTTGCACACCGACCCGGAGCAGAAGCCGCCGACAACTTTAGGCATCGCCGTGACCACGCGCAGACCATCATAGGCCGGGGCGCTCTCAGGCTTGGACGCAACACGAGGCACGAAAGCCGAAGCATCATAGGAACCGCCAGAACGACCCGCCGCGCCAGCCACACCAGCAGACGAAACGGGAGGAGCCGTTTTCGACGGATTCATTTTAGAACTGACCGACCTATAGGCATAAAACCCAAGACCAAGAATGATCGGAATCAGAACGGCCAGAAGCAGAACAGCACGAGGAAAAGACCGCACAGGCGCAATGTGAACCGACGCCGATTTGTATTTATCAAACACCGTTTTGTCAATACGGTACCGCTTTTTGATCGGCGCATTTTTCCACGACGAGGCAGCGTTATCACAGCATTCAGGCCATTCATACCACCAGCGCCCAAGAAACCCGATATCACGCAGATGAACGTGACGACCGACAAGCCGGCGAACGTTAGCATCCATCAACGATGCCGCTTGACTCACTACGTAGAAATCAAGACCCCGGTGCCGGTGAGTTTCCAAAGCAGCAACCTCCGGAGGCACCTTAGAACCCGGCCCACGTGGACGCCAAACCCTTTGCACTTCATCAATGACAACGCAGCTACCATCCGGCACAACGTCCGGCCAAGTGGAAACGTCCGCTAGTTCCACATGAGGCAGCGCCAAATCAGGGATACCGGACGAATAGATCACCCGACCCTGAGCCATTTCCGACAGCAACGACACAAGAGCAGCAGACTTCCCAGCGCCCGGCGCGCCAGTGATCAGAGTAATCATGTGCCGGACTGCAAAGCAAACCGTTTTAAGACGATAAAGGCCAGCGAAGCAACCGCACCCCCGGCAATGATAGACATAGCCGTAAAACCGCCGCCAATCGCCACCACAGAGGCAATATCACCGGACAAGCCCCCCGCCGCAGACTTAGCCGCCCCAAGCGCAGCATTAAGCGCCGCAGCGACACCCGCAAACGTCAGAGTACCAATGCCAGCGGACACCAGAACACGAGTCACCAACGGCCAAGCCAGCGTCCCAAGCCACAGAGCAATGTTACCCATTACGACGCCCCGCAGCGATAAGCATTAGAGCAGCACCAAGCCACGCGAACGCGATGATTAGAGGACGCAAACCGGAAGCATAGTCGCAGATCAGCGTAAACGGCATATTGAACGAACGCCCCTGAACGGTAAACGACTTAGGAGCCGGACACGAAGCATTGTCAGCACCGAAACCAGCCATCGGCGAAATAGACACGTTCACTGTCTGATCTGGAACGTTCAAAGGATCAATAGAGCCTAACTCAGGTTTAGCACAGGCCAAGATATCAGGGTAAAGATCGCACAAGCCGGGAGTATCAAAGCTCTGTTGCGACGTCTCGCCAGCCGGAGGCGTGACAGGCACAGGCGCAATGTCCAACGGAGCAGGAGACAGAGAAGTAATGTCTTTTGTCTGCTGATCAACGCGCCAAGGATCATCGACCGTCGGCGAGGGCACAATATCAGTGACCGGGCTTTTGTAGGTTTCCGGTGTTGTGCCCTGTTTGACTGGATCACCACTCGGAACGCGCAAGGGCTGGGGCAAAGGCTGAGGCGTAGGGTCGAGGGTTTCCGGAGTCGGATTCAGTATCGGCTTTTCGATGGGCCAAGGCACAGGCATAGGCCAAGCCTCAATAACATCAGGAGGCAGAGCAGCAGACCCCATTTTTGCGGCCAAAGCCTCGGGAGTTGCTAACTTCACTTTAGTAGAGGTAGTGACCTCACCGACCGAGTAGTAAACCGGTACGGACATATTGCCAACCATGTACCCGCTGAACTCAGGATACCAAGTAAGACGCCGAGCTTTGCAAAGACCCGGAATACCAGCAGAAGCAACTTCAAAAATTACGAACGTATCGTAACTGTACGTATGAGCCGGATCACCCGCCTGAACCGAATCAACAGCCGACTGGAAATAGGCACGACAAGCGGCCTCTTGAGTCGATTTGTAAACGATGGGAGTCCCGCCCACGTTATAGCGAACGGTGATGATCTTGCCCTCGACCATTTCACTAAACCCGGTCGAATCAACATCGACGCCCTTATTTTTGTACCAGTCGTAAATGGCAACGCCGGCAGCAGCAGCCAAAAACAATTGAGGCGAACCGAACGCCGCCAGCATAGCGACACGCGCCGCAGTAGGCCCGAACTTGTACGCCACAGCCATAGGCACCGCTTTACCCGCAACATTCGCCGTTGCCTTAGCAGTACCCCGAATACCATTCATAAACGCCTGCTCACCCGGTTGGCGAGTGTACGTTTTCAACACATTGTCATAGCCGGCAGGAGGCGTGACCGTCTGATAAAACGCAAACGCAGGCGAACACGCAGCCAAGGCCGCAAGTGCTACCAGTCGCGGGTAAGTATCCATACACACCCCACAATACAAATGACCGGAAGCCAGAAACTAGGATTGACCATAATCACCACCAGTCTCGCCGCGAAAGGCACGAGACAAAAATTTAATAGCGAACACAGCAAGGAACGCGGAGCCGATGAGCCACCCAACGTAGACCCCATCTTCGACGGTGAGGACTTCCGACGCTTGAACGGATTGAAGCTGCAATACGGACGACTGCAAAGCGACCACTTGCCCCTGCAACGCAGACACCTGCGAAACCAATTCATCAAAAGTCATAAGACCCCCAAAACACCCAACCCAACGAGTCGCCCCGTCAGGTCGGGAAACGTTTTTTTAGAACGCCTTGCGGATGAACTTGAGCGCAACGATTGCGATCACGGCAACCAGCACCAAGCCGGCAACCGTCGCGCCATCGGTAGCCATGCCGGTCAAAGCCGTATCGACAGCAGCGGGAACGGTAGCCATGGCAGAACCACCGGCAACAGTCAGACCAGACACCAGCGCCAAGCGCAAAGCATGAATTTTGTTCATGAGATTTTCCAAACACCGCACCGGCAGCGAAATGCCACCAAAAAGAACGGTCAAAAGAGCAGGGCGCTTCCCAGCGATGCCACGCTTTTGACTGTGCTTTTACGCAAACCTCACCGACGAGTAAGCCCCGCAACGTTCAAACTCAGGAGCCACCGGAGGCAGTTCCCGCAACGCGACGATATGCAGACCACCCGGTATCTGAACCGCCTTGAACGCCGCCTCAAGAATTTCGCCAGTGGCACGAACCACCAACGCCCCGGACTTGCGAACCAACTCGCCAACGCCGAACAACGGCTTACACCACCCCGGCAGATTGAGCCACGAACGAACATTACGCGCCGTCCGCCTCAAGCCCGACTACCCCGACGCCCACTACAATCTCGGTAACGCCTTGCTCCACACCGGCCAACCCGCCCGCGCCATTCCGCACTACGAGGCCACGCTCCGCCTCCAACCGCGCCAACCCAAGGCTTGCAACAATCTCGCCATCACTTTTCTCCAAACCAATCGCCTTCCCGATGCGATTCGTTTTTTCGAACGCGCGATCGAACTCGATTCCGCCTTTGCCGATCCGCACAACAACCTCGGCGTCGTGCTCTCGCAATCGGGCCGCCTCGCCGAAGCCATCGCCCACTGCGAAGCCGCCCTGCGCATCAAACCCGACTACGCCGATGCGCAGCGCAACCTCGCCGCCCTCCGCGAACGCCAGCGCGAAGCCGCGAAACAGCCGTAGACCAGCGTGCCTCTCGCCGACCTCAGTATTGGTTTGCGGGCGAAGGTCGCAAACCCACGCTCGTGCGACACACCGACCGATGTCCTTGCGAATTGTCCACTATAACGACCCGATCCTCCGAAAAAAAGGCGCCCGCGTCACCGTCTTCGACGCCGCCCTCCGCCGCCAGGCCAATGACATGGTGGGCCTGATGCACGACGCCGCCGGCATCGGCCTCGCCGCTCAACAGGTCGGTCACGCCATCCAACTCTGCGTCGTCGATTTGCGCGAAGCCGACGCAGATTTCACGTGGACCATCGACGGTGCCCGCGTGCCGCTCGATCTGTTCATGCCCATGGCCATCATCAATCCCGATATCACCGTCGCCCATGGCACCGCAGAGATACTCTACGAGGAAGGCTGCCTCTCGTTCCCCAAAATCCGCGGCGACATCGCCCGGCCCGACAAGATCTCCGTGAAATTCCAAGACGAGCGCGGCTCCCCGCACGCCCTCGTGTGCGACGGTCTCTTCGCCCGCTGCATCCAACACGAAGCGGACCATCTCAACGGCGTGCTCTTCATCGACCGCATGACGAAAAAAGTCCGCGCCACGCTCGACGACGCCGTTAAAACTCTCGCCAAAGCCACCCGCGAAGCCGCGAAACCAAAGCCCAAAGTGTTCCCATGAGCCAAAAATCTGACGGCATGAACTACGCCCCCCAGGG
>CAIWVX010000067.1 GCA_903916205.1 uncultured beta proteobacterium | reverse complement strand
CCTACTGGATTACGGTTAATTACCGTGAGGCTTACGGTATTTATGCCTGCAACGGCATTTTGTTTAATCACGAGAGCCCGCGCCGGGGCGAAACATTTGTCACTCGCAAAATAACGCGCGGCCTGGCCAATATCAGCCTAGGTTTGGAAGACTGTCTGTATATGGGCAATATCGACGCGCTGCGCGATTGGGGCCACGCGAAAGATTATGTGCGTATGCAGTGGATGATGTTGCAGCAGGATATGCCTGAAGATTTTGTGATTGCTACAGGGATGCAATACAGCGTGCGGCAGTTTATTGAATGGACGGCGGACGAGTTGGGAATCCAACTGCGCTGGGAGGGAGAGGGTGTCAATGAAGTGGGCTGTTGGGGTGATAAGCCTATTGTGCGGATTGATCCACGGTATTTCAGGCCGACAGAAGTAGATACTTTGCTCGGTGATCCTACTAAGGCCAAAAATAAGTTAGGTTGGGTGCCTGAGATTACTGCTCAGGAAATGTGTACCGAGATGGTTGCTGAGGACTTGGGTCGGGCGAAGAGGGCGGCCTTATTAAAAAACCATGGATTCAGCGTCAGCCTTAGCGTTGAGTAAGTGATACATGATTTTATTGTCAGCTCTGGCCCAATAAAAATAGCATATAACCGGATATTAAGTTAATGAAAAAGATAGCAATTATTGGATTGGGATATGTTGGTTTACCACTAGCGGTGGAATTTGGAAAAAATAGGTCGGTCTTAGGCTTTGATATCAATGCAAAGCGCGTGGCAGACCTTCAGTCTGGCTACGATCACACCTTGGAGTGCACATCAGAGCAACTCAAAGATTCCGTTCATCTCGGCTACAGTGATAGCGTTGATGATTTAGGACAATGTGAAATATTCATAATCACGGTGCCAACCCCCGTCGACCAAGCGAATCGCCCTGATATGACGCCGTTGGTTAAAGCGAGTGAGACGGTTGGAAAAGTGCTTAAACCTGGCGATATCGTGATATACGAGTCGACTGTCTATCCTGGTGCCACCGAAGAGGTTTGCGTTCCGGTTTTAGAAAAATTCAGTGGCCTAAAATTCAACAGGGATTTTTATTGCGGCTACAGCCCAGAGCGCATTAATCCGGGTGATAAAATTAATACGCTTACCACTATAAAAAAAATAACTAGTGGTAGTACTCCACAAGTAGCCGATGAGGTTGATTCGCTGTATCGCTCTATCATTAAGGCAGGGACGTGGAAAGCGAGTAGTTTGAAAGTTGCTGAGGCTGCAAAGGTCATCGAGAACAGCCAACGAGACTTAAACATTGCTTTTGTAAATGAGTTGTCTGTTATTTTCGAGCGTATAGGGATTGATACGCTTGAAGTATTAGAGGCTGCTGGAAGTAAATGGAATTTCTTGCCGTTTCGCCCGGGAATGGTAGGCGGTCATTGCATTGGGGTCGACCCCTATTACCTTACCCACAAAGCTGAGGAGCTAGGCTACCATCCGGAAGTTATTTTGGCAGGACGCCGCATCAATGACGACATGGCTCGCTACGCGGCTCGTGGAATTGTTAAGCGCATGCTCCAAAACGGTATTGATGTTGCGAGGAGCAAGGTGGGTGTTATGGGCATCACCTTCAAAGAAAATTGCCCGGATATTCGTAACAGCAAAGTGGCTGATTTGGTCAAAGAACTTCAGTTATGGGGAGTTACAGTGGTCGTTTCTGATCCTTGGGCTAACGCCAATGAAGTGATGCAGGAGTATGGAATTGCATTAGGTCAAATCACCAACACGGATCAGGTTGACAGTTTGGTGGTTGCCGTAGGGCATAAAGAGTTTAGGGTATTGACACCTCAGGTTTTGAGAAGCAATTGCAATGAATTGGTTCAACCGGTGTTGGGTGACCTTAAATCGCTCTACGATCGCCACGCCTTGGCAGACGCTGGATTTACAGTATTTAGGTTTTAAATATCATGAAAAATTTTGCTTTGATCGGGGCTGCAGGTTACATTGCTCCTCGTCACATGCGGGCTATAAAAGACTTAGGCCATAACCTTTCTGTTGCCTATGACATTAATGATTCAGTTGGCATTATTGATAGTATTTCACCCCAAAGTGAATTCTTCACCGATTTTGAGCGTTTTTTGGAATATGCAAACCAATTAAAACGTAATCCCGCCACTGCTTTGGACTATGTGTCCATTTGTAGTCCGAATTATTTGCACCATGCGCACATTGCGGCTGGACTTCGACTCGGCTGCGATATTATTTGTGAAAAGCCATTGGTTCCTACGCCGGAACTTATCGAAGAATTGGGCCGAATTGAAAAGGAAACAGGAAAGCGGGTGTATAACATTTTGCAGTTACGCCATCATGATGCGATTTTAAAGTTGAAAGAGAAAGTTGCTAATTCACCGGAAACGGAAAAGTTTGACGTTGAACTGACTTATATCACCAGCCGTGGCAAATGGTACAGGGAAAGCTGGAAAGGCGACAACCGCAAGTCGTTTGGCGTAGCCACCAACATCGGTGTGCACTTCTACGACATGCTGCACTTCATCTTTGGCAGGCTCCAGCGCAACATTGTGCACCACGCCGGCACCCAAAAAGCCGCAGGCTACCTTGAGTACGAACGCGCCCGCGTGCGCTGGTTCCTGTCCATCGACGCTAAAGACCTGCCCGCCGAAGTACAAGGCAAAAAAACCACTTACCGCAACATCGACATCAGCGGCGAGCAACTCGAATTCAGTGAAGGATTCACCGACCTGCACACCACCAGCTACAGTGAAATAATGGCGGGACGTGGTTACGGCTTGGCCGACGCCCGCCACTGCATTGAAACCGTCGATGTAATCCGCACCGCCGAAATCGTCAAGGGCGAACTGGGCGAAGTTCACCCCTTCGTCGTAGGCCTGCACTAACGCGTCCCTGCCATCCCCATGACCACCATCATCCACCCCAGCGCTATCGTCGATGAGGGCGCACAAATCGGCGAAGGCTCCCGCGTCTGGCACTTTGTCCATGTGTGCAGTGGCGCAAAAATCGGCAAAGGCGTGTCCCTCGGTCAAAACGTGTTCGTCGGCAACCAAGTCACCATCGGCGACCGCTGCAAAGTGCAAAACAACGTCAGCGTTTACGACAATGTCACGCTCGAAGAAGGCGTGTTCTGCGGCCCCAGCATGGTCTTCACCAATGTCTATAACCCACGCTCATTGATTGAGCGCAAAGACGAATACCGCAATACCTTCGTCAAAAAAGGGGCCACCCTTGGGGCCAACTGCACCGTGGTCTGTGGCGTCACTGTTGGTGAGTTTGCCTTTGTGGGTGCAGGCGCTGTAGTCAACAAAGACGTTAAACCCTACGCCCTCATGGTTGGCGTGCCCGCCCGCCAAATCGGCTGGATGAGTGAATTTGGCGAACAGATTCCGCTGCCGCTGCACGGCGAGGGCACGTACACCTGCCCCCACAGTGGCCTGACTTACGCTTTGTCTCAAGGCTTTTTGACAAAATGAACCTCGCCGCGATGCGTTATCATCATGATGCAATGACACCACATCACGGAGCCAAGCATGCGAACCACCCTTGATATCGAACTGGACGTTCTAAGCGCCGCCAAAGAAATCGCACGCCAAAAACAGGTCGGCTTGGGCAAAGTCGTTTCCGAGCTGTTGAGGCAAGCACTCACGGGCAATACAAGCCCCGCTGCAAAGATCCAGCCCAGCCCCTCCATCATAGGGTTCGACCCCTTTCCGTCCAGGGGCGTGATCGTGACCAACGACCTGATCAACCGCCTGCGCGACGCCGAAGGCATTTGATGCGTGCATTGCTGGATGTGAATGTTTTGATTGCCTTGCTAGATGCT
>CAIWVX010000066.1 GCA_903916205.1 uncultured beta proteobacterium | reverse complement strand
TGCACGATGGGCGAATACTTCCGTGATCGGGGTCAAGACGCACTGATTATTTATGACGACCTGACTAAGCAAGCTTGGGCCTACCGTCAAGTTTCCTTATTGCTGCGTCGTCCGCCGGGCCGCGAAGCCTATCCAGGCGATGTATTTTACTTGCACTCCCGTCTACTTGAACGTGCAGCTCGTGTTTCTGAAGAGTGGGTCGAAAAGTTTACCCATGGTCAAGTTAAAGGTAAGACCGGTTCGCTGACGGCGATGCCAATCATCGAAACACAAGCGGGTGACGTTTCGGCTTTCGTTCCGACTAACGTTATTTCGATTACAGACGGTCAAATCTTTCTGGACACCGATCTTTTCAATGCCGGTGTGCGGCCAGCCATTGATGCCGGTATATCGGTGTCGCGCGTAGGTGGTGCAGCGCAAACCAAAGTGATTAAGAAACTGGGCGGCGGTGTGCGTTTAGCGCTTGCCCAATATCGCGAATTGGCCGCTTTCGCACAGTTTGCTTCTGATCTTGACGAAGTGACTCGCAAGCAGTTAGATCGCGGTCGTCTGGTGACTGAGCTGATGAAGCAATCGCAGTATTCACCTATGTCTGTTTCTGAAATGGCGATAACGCTGCATGCAGTCAATCAGGCTTTCTTTGACAGTATTGATGTCAAGAAGGCGCTTGATGCAGAGCGTAACATGCAGAGTTTTGTCAAACAGAAATATGCTGCGCTCGTCAGCAAAATTGAGACGAGCAAGGAACTTGATGCTGAAGCTGAGCAGGCGCTCAACAAGGCGATCGAGGAGTTCAAGGCCACGCTGGCCTGATCGATCGAGGAGATTGCCATGGCGAGCGGCAAGGAAATTCGCAATAAGATCAAGAGCGTAGAAAGTACGCGCAAGATCACCAAGGCTATGGAAATGGTGGCCGCTTCGAAAATGCGCAAGGCGCAGGATCGGATGCGTGCTGCCCGCCCCTACGGTGAGAAAATCCGGCGTGTAGCTGGAAACCTGTCTCATGCCCTAACCGATTATAGCCATCCATTTCTTGAAAAGCGCGAGACAGTCAAAGCAGTTGGCCTGATCGCCATAACTTCAGACAAAGGGCTGTGTGGTGGTTTAAACACCAATCTTCTTCGGCTTGCCTTGAGTAAAATGAAGGAGTGGGATGCAGAAGGCAAAAAACTCCAAGTAACGGCGATTGGTAATAAGGGATTTGGCTTCATGATGCGCGCTGGTGCGAATATTGTTTCGCATGTCGGCGGACTGGGTGATAGGCCGCACCTTGAGAAGTTGATCGGTCCAGCTAAGGTTCAGCTTGATGCCTACATCAATGGTGAAGTTGATGTGGTATTTATCGCATACACCCGTTTCATCAACACCATGAAGCAAGAGCCGGTGATTGAGCAATTGTTGCCACTGTCCGGTGATTTAATTGGTAGCAATGCTCATAATCGTTGGGACTATCTTTACGAGCCAGATCCCAAGGCGGTGATTGACGATCTGCTCGTGCGTTACGTTGAAGCGATACTTTATCAGTCAGTTGCTGAAAATATTGCCTCTGAACAGAGCGCACGAATGGTAGCCATGAAATCGGCTTCGGATAATGCAAAAAATGTAATCGGTGAGCTTAAGCTGGTTTACAACAAAGCTCGCCAGGCAGCGATTACCAAAGAGCTTTCGGAAATTGTCAGCGGCGCAGCGGCCGTTTGATCACGCGAACTTAGATTATTGATTGGGGATACGACGATGAGTCAAGGAAACATTGTTCAGTGTATCGGTGCTGTGGTGGACATTCAGTTCCCACGTGATGCGATGCCCAAAATTTACGATGCACTGCTTCTCGACAAGAGCGAAGAGCACGGTGGCTGTGAACTGGATCTGACGTTTGAGGTTCAACAGCAGCTGGGTGACGGTGTTGTTCGCACTATTGCCATGGGGTCTTCGGACGGTCTGCGTCGCGGCATGAAAGTGAATAATACAGGCGCAGGAATCTCGGTTCCGGTTGGCGATGCGACGATTGGCCGGATCATGAATGTGCTTGGTCGTCCGATTGATGAAGCGGGCCCGATTGCTACCGATGAGCATCGTGAAATTCACCAGTTAGCCCCCAAATTTGATGAACTGTCACCTTCTGTCGATTTGCTTGAAACCGGTATTAAGGTAATTGATCTGGTTTGTCCCTTTGCCAAAGGCGGTAAAGTCGGCCTGTTCGGCGGTGCCGGTGTTGGCAAAACCGTGAACATGATGGAGTTGATCAATAACATCGCCAAGCAACATGCTGGTCTTTCGGTTTTTGCCGGTGTTGGAGAACGTACGCGTGAAGGCAACGACTTCTACCATGAAATGAAAGACTCAAACGTTCTCGACAAAGTGGCCATGGTTTTCGGTCAAATGAACGAGCCGCCAGGCAACCGTTTGCGCGTGGCACTGACCGGCCTGACAATGGCTGAGCGTTTCCGCGACGACGGACGTGATATTTTGTTCTTCGTTGATAACATTTACCGCTACACCTTGGCTGGCACCGAAGTGTCCGCC
>CAIWVX010000065.1 GCA_903916205.1 uncultured beta proteobacterium | reverse complement strand
CTGTAATCCCTTGAGCAGGTTGAGCGCCTGCCCCAATTGATAGTCTTTCTTCGAGGCCAGTTCACGACTTGGCGGTTCCTGGGGTTCCTCGTTGTCTTCTTTCGGTGCCGGGGTCTTGGTTTTTACTGGGGCGGGAGCTTTGCTTTGCGGCTTGACCAGCGCTGCACCGTCTTTTTCCTTGTTGTTTTCAAGGTGGTGCTCAAGATCGGCTTCGCGCAAACGAGCCGAAGAATTGCCGTTGGCGGACTCTTCAACGACGATGTCAGGAACAATGCCTTTGGCCTGAATCGAGCGACCCGATGGCGTGAAATAGCGCGCCGTCGTCAGCTTGATCGCCGTATTGCCGGGCAACGGCAGCACGGTTTGCACCGAGCCTTTACCAAAACTGGTGGTTCCCAAAATGACGGCGCGTTTGTGATCTTGGAGTGCGCCGGCAACAATTTCAGAGGCCGAAGCGGAACCGCCGTTGATCAACACCACCATCGGTACTTTGAGGGCTTCAGGCGGCAAGGCTTTGAGGAAATCCTCACGCGAACCGCGCAGATAGTCTTCCGGCTGGGCGTAGAACAAACGCTTGGCATCCGACGTGCGACCATCGGTTGACGTGATCAGTGTTTTGCTGGGCAGGAACGCCGCCGAAACGCCGATAGCCGAATTGAGCAGACCGCCGGGATCATTGCGCAGATCAAGCACCAGACCTTTCAGCGGCCCCGGCTTGTAGAGATCATTCAAATGTTTGACCACCGAAGCGGCGGTGTTTTCCTGAAAAGAGGCGACGCGCAAATAGCCGTAGCCGTCCTCGACCAACTTGGATTTGATGCTCTGAACTTTGATGACTTCGCGGATCAATGAAATCTCCAAGGGCTTGGTTTCGCCTTTGCGCAAAATGGAGATCTTGATCTGGGTTTTTGGCTTACCGCGCATCCGCTTCACCGCATCGGAGAGCGTCAGCCCCTTAACCAAGGTGTCATCGAGTTTGAAAATCAGGTCGCCGGACTTGACACCGGCTCGGTCAGCCGGTGAATCCTCAATCGGCGAAACGACTTTGACCAGACCGTCTTCCATGCTGACTTCGATACCTAGCCCACCGAATTCGCCCTGCGTACCTACTTGGAGTTCTTTGTAGGCGTCGGCGTCAAGATAAGCCGAATGAGGATCGAGATTGGATAACATGCCACTGATCGCGTGGGTAATCAGTTTTTTATCGGCAACCGGTTCAACGTAGCCTTGCTTGATGGCATTGAAGACTTCGGCAAAAATTCGTAATTCCTCGACAGGTAGCGTAGCGCGAACTTCTTTTTCAGCCATGGCTGAAAATTGCAAGCTGATCAGAATTCCACCCAGCAATCCGGCACAAATCAGCCCGGCTTGTTTCAACTTACCCATCTTTTCACTCCAATATGCTGTCGATTTTATTTCAGATTAACCCATTTAAGCGGGTCGAGCGGTTGCCCTTGGTGACGCAGTTCAAAGTATAAACCGGATTCAGCATTGCCACCGCTGTTCCCTACCGAAGCGATGCTGTCGCCGCCACGAACACGCTCACCGACTTGTTTCAGCAGCGCCTCGTTATTGCCATAAATCGTTAAATAATTATCGCCGTGATCGACAATCATCAGATTGCCAAAGCCTCGCATCCAGTCGGCAAACACCACCCGCCCCCCGGCAATCGCTTTGACTTCAACGCCCAGACTGGCTTGGATGAACAAGCCTTTCCAGCTACTCCCTTCTTGCCGTGGCGAACCAAAACGGTTGCTGACCACCCCTCGTGCCGGTAGGCGCAGACGCCCCTTTAATTGTGCAAAATTGCCCGCTGGCGCGGCTTCCGGCGTGTTTTCATTGTTGATTCCAACGGGTTCTGCCCATCCAGCCGCCGACTTTTTCACCGAAGAACGCGTTTCCTTGCGAGGGACGGGTTTGGTGGCAATGATTTTTGCCAGCCGCTCAATCAGTTGCGAAAGCCGTTTTTCGTCACGCTGCAAGTTACCGATTTCTTTCCGTTGCTCAGAAATTTTGGCCGAAACTTTGTCCAGCATGGCTTTTCTTTGCTCGCGTTGGGCCATCAGTTTCCCGTGCTGTTCCTTTTGTTTTTCCTCGATAGCCGCAAGATCAGCGGCTTTTTCCTGAGTCACCGCCGTGAGGGCCTGTTTGCGCTGTAACGTGCTTTCAATTTGATGCACTAATTGGCTACGCGCCTTGCCAATAGCCGCCAGATAATGCAGATCGCGGGCCATTTGGCTGGGGTCGTCACCATTGAGCAGCACCCGCAGAGAATCGGGGTTGCCTTGCACATAGTGGTGATAAACCAATTTTTCCAGTTGTGTCTGCTGACTCGCCAATTGGGCTTCCAAACTTTTAGCCTGCGTGCCGAGTTCCTTTAGCGCGTCTTGAAGTTTGCTGCGTTGTGTCGATAAATTATGCAGGTCGCGCTGGGTGATGGAAATCACCTGCTCAACCCCTTTAAGTTGGTCGGCGACACTGGCGCGTTTGCCTTCAGCCTCCGTCATATCCTTGCGCAAAGCCTCAATTTGCCCACGCAATTCTTTTAGATCACTCTTTTTATCGGCCACTTCTGTACTACTCGGCGAGGGGGGTGAGGCTTTTTTTGCCAAGCTGGGCAGTGGGCAGGACAAGGCCAGACACACGAGCAAACGGGTTAACGTCAGCCCGAAAAAGGGTGGGGATAGGGTCAGCGATTTGAGTTTATGCGGGTCGCGGCCAAGGCGCGATGGCGAGAGAAATTGAACTGAGTTGGGGATATTCATGCGACCACCTAGGGGACACCCCCCGAATCGCTAATTATTCTATAATGAAACATCGTATTTAACGAGCCTCGGATCACGTGACCATTCAGATCAGTCTGATCGACAAGGAAGAACATATTGAACAAGCGGCGCACGCGCTGAAGTCGATATCTCATCCTTTGCGCCTCAAAATCCTTTGTGTGGTCGGCGATCAAGAAGCCTGCGTACAAGAAATCGTCGATGCCGTAGGAACTTCGCAAAGCAATATTTCTCAACACCTAGCGATTTTGCGGGAGAAGGGGGTATTACTTAAACGCAAAGAAGCCAATCGCGTTTACTATCGCATTGGCGACACTCGGGTACTCCAGTTGATTGCCATGATGCGAGAAGTCTTTTGCGGCAAATGATGCGCTTTTAGTTGGCGCTTTTGGTTGGTATTCATGGCGCGATCGAGTCCTTTTTTAATGCAATAACGCACAGTCTCTGGAGTTTGATTTGGAATTTATTCAACAAAATAGCATGCTGATTACCGCCGCCGTCATCAGTGGCGTCATGTTTCTGGCACTCACTTTTCATCGCCCTGGCAGTAAGTCGGCGCTAACCACTACTCAGGCCACGCTGCTGATTAACCGTGAAGATGCGATCGTTATTGATGTACGTCAGCCCGATGAGTACATTAGCGGGCATTTGCCCGAGTCGCGCAATATCCCGCTCAAGAACATTGATGATCATGTGGCAGAACTCGATAAATTAAAGAACACGCCACTGATCATGGTTTGCCAGACGGGTTCGCGTTCTGAGAGTGCCTGCAAAAAGCTCGATAAATTAGGTTTCACCCAACTCAATAACTTAGCTGGCGGGATCAACGCTTGGAAAGATGCCGGGTTGCCGCTTAAAAAAGGGAATAAAAAATGAGTGCTATGCCACATGTTTTAATGTATTCGACGGCGGTTTGCCCACACTGCCTCCGTGCCGAAAAGCTTTTGCAAGCGCGCGGCGTGGTGGATATTGAAAAAATTCGTGTCGACCTTGATCCTGAGCGCCGGACGGAGATGATGGAGAAAACCTCGCGGCGTACCGTGCCGCAAATTTTTATTGGCGACACCCATGTTGGCGGCTGCGATGACCTCGTGGCCCTTGACCATGCGGGGAAGCTGCTGCCGCTGTTGTCAGGAGAACGCCCATAGTTTCAGCCTTCGGGCTTTAACGTGTGCCTCCGTTTATTAACGTTTCTCTCAACCCAACCAGAAAATAATCATGACCCAACAAGAAGCCCCTTTTTTTGCCATTGAAAAGATCTACGTCAAAGGTCTTTCTCTTGAAATCCCCAACGCCCCAACCATTTTTCTGGAAACAAAAACGCCAGAAATCGACATCGAGTTGCAAACGATGGCCGAACGTCTGGGCGAAGATGTCTATGAAGTGGCTCTAACCGTAACGGTGACCGCCAAATTGCCGGAAAAAACCGTGTTTCTGGCTGAGGTCAAGCAAGGAGGCATCTTCCGTCTACGCAATATTCCAGAAGACAATCAAGATCCTTTGCTGTCGATTGCCTGCCCAAACATCCTTTTCCCCTATGTTCGCGAAGTCGTTTCTGATCTCGTGTCCCGTGCGGGCTTTGCGCCGGTCATTCTGCAACCCGTCAATTTCGAAGCGCTGTATGCCTCGCGCTTGAAAGAAAAAGAAACCGCTGCGGCAGCAGAATCTGAGAAAAAAGAAGCCACTCTCCAGTGAGTTGAAATGAAGCGATTACTGGCTCTAATCCTTGCTGCGGGTGTTGCGCTATCGGCGCAAGCCATCGAGTACCGGACGTTGGATACGGTGGCGGTGTTGTACGACGCGCCTTCGTTACGCGGCAAAAAACTCTATGTCATCAAGCGCGATACGCCGGTGGAAGTGGTAGTTAGTCTGGAAGGCTGGAGTAAAGTCCGCGATGCGGAGGGCGGATTGGCCTGGATCGAGAAAAAACATCTGCTTGAGCGAAGGACGGTGATCGTTACCGTCAGCCGCGCCGAAATCAGGGAAAAAGCTGAAGATAGTGCGCCACTGGCTTTCGAGGCAGAACAAAATGTGTCCCTCGATTATCTTGAAACCATAACGGGTGGCTGGGTCAAGGTGCGTCACCGCGATGGTCAAACGGGTTTTGTCCGCGCCAATCAGATTTGGGGCCTTTAATTTGAACCTTACTATTGTGGGTGCTGGCGCTTGGGGTACG
>CAIWVX010000064.1 GCA_903916205.1 uncultured beta proteobacterium | reverse complement strand
GGCCAACGGTCTACATAATGGGCAAGAGGTCGCCATCCACGGAGGTTGAAGTAGCCCACGCAAAAATCGGCCTTGTAGGCAACATTTATAGTTTCAAAACCGCTGAGCAGTTCGTCAACCGATTGGGCGTGAGCCTCTTTTCCTTGCATATCATGCTCCTATGTATCGGATTTTTCGATGTGCGTTCACTCGGAAGTACAGTCAGGTGCTTGATTTCGCTCACTTGACCAAGAGAATTGGAATCTTTGAAAGGTGTACTACTTTCAAAGTGGTCGAACCCGTGAGAACTTCCATGAATGCGCCGCGACCATGAGTCCCCATGACAAGTTGGTCACAATGTAGGGTTTCAGCGAGTTCGGTTATTTTCTCGGCGACGTTGCCGATTTCTGTGTGACAGGTGTATTTCGCGCCAGCGGCATCGAGAAGATCTCGGGCTGTTTTCAGCATCTTTTCGCCCTCCTCATGATGAAAAGACACCATTTGCTCATGACTGACGAAACGACTGACATCGCGAGAAAAGGAAGTTTGAACATTGACCAGATGAATTTCCAGATCGTCCGGCTGCGCATAACAGGCACGTTTAGCGATGACCAAAGCCACACCGCGCAAGGCGCATTCAGAACCGTCAATAGGTAGCAGTACTTTTTTCATGATGTTGACTCCCAAGTGTCTAAGACGTTTTTGTCTTAGGTTAAAAACGATATTTCAAACACGTTTTTCTTGTTGATAATGAATGCTAGGATGGAGAGACAGTTCCAACAAGTCGAATATACTGTAATTTAACATCGAAAAAAACGATGTTAAAACGGGGTGTGGTTTAATTGACGGGGGTCTCTTTCCTCAAAAATTATTTGAGAATTATTAAAAATGCTGAACTACAAACATTTGCGCTATTTCTGGATCGTGGCGAAGACGGGAAGTATTGCGCGCGCCGCCGAACAACTCCATCTAACGCCACAATCCATCAGTGGGCAATTGAGTGAATTTGAGGAACGGCTCGGTGTAGCGCTGTTTCGCCCATCTGGCCGCAATCGAGAGCTGACGGAGGCTGGCCGGAGTATTTTGCAACATGCCGAAACGATTTTCAGTCTCGGTGACGAACTGTTGCATGTTCTGCACAACCAGCAGAGTAAAAAATCACGACCTTTCCGGGTTGGCATTGCCGATTCGGTATCAAAGTCAGTCGCCTATCGGCTGGTCGAACCCGTATTCCAACTTGATGTAAAAATTCGCCTAGTTTGTCGCGAGGGTCGGCTGTCTTCGTTGCTTTCCGAGTTAGCCATACAGCGTCTTGATATGATTATTGCTGATCGCCCGATGCAGGCTAATCTGAATGTGCGTGGCTATAGTCATTTACTCGGTCAGAGTGGATTGACGGTATTTGGTACGCGCTCTTTGCTGGAGGATTTGTCGGGTAGTTTTCCCAAGTCACTCGATGACGCCCCGTTTTTACTCCCCGGCGAGGATGTCGCCATTCGGCCAAAATTGATTCAATGGTTTGAGAGCAAAGGATTACACCCATTGATCGTTGGCGAGTTTGACGATAGTGCGCTAATGAAGGCTTTTGCCCAAGCCGGTGCGGGCTTGTTTGTGGCGCCGACCGCGATTGCTACGCACATCTGTGAGCAGTATAAAGTCGCCGAAGTGGGCCGTATCGAGTCGGTGGTCGAGCAACTTTTCGCTATTACAACAGAACGCCAGCATACCCATCCGGCGATTTTGGCGATCAGCCGAGCCGCCCGAGAAGATGTTTTCAGCGGCATAGAACAAAGTATTTGACGAACCACGCTGAAATTGACGAAAGGCTGTTTAACCGAAAAACCTTATTTGACGTAAAGAACACAGGGGGCCGCACAGACAGGTATCAGCGCGGCGCATAATGAGCAAACAAACGTTCGAATGAACAACTGCCATAAGCAACTTTTCGACGCTCATGACCGAACACAAAACAACTTCTCTTGCCATCAAAACGGGGGAATTTTCAGTAGTTCACAAAATCAGCGAAAGCCCCTTATCCAAATCGTTCTGCAAGTCGATAACTGCCTCCAGACCGACTGAGATGCGCAGTAATCCTTCGGTAATACCGCTAGCCAGACGCTGTTCCGGTGTAATCCGACCGTGTGTGGTGGTGGACGGATGGGTCAAGGTGGTTTTGGTATCGCCGAGATTTGCCGTGATCGAAAGCAGGCGGCAATGATCGACCACCTTCCATGCTTCGGCGCGTGAGCCTTTGACTTCAAAGGCGACGATAGCCCCTCCGCCTTTCTGCTGACGCTTTGCCAGTTCAAACTGCGGATGCGATTCAAGACCGGGATAATAGACCCGTGCCACGCTAGGATGGGCTTCAAGCCAGTGCGCCAATTTAATGGCATTGGCAGACTGGGCTTCGAGCCTGATTTTTAGTGTCTCCAGCCCTTTGAGTAAAACCCAAGCATTAAAGGCCGAAAGCGTCGGCCCTGCTGAACGCAAAAATTTGAAGACTTCGTCCGTCAATATTTTTGCACCAACAACCGCGCCACCGAGCACCCGCCCTTGACCATCAAGATATTTGGTCGCCGAATGCACCACGAGATCGGCCCCCAGATCAAGAGGACGTTGCAAGATGGGCGTGCAAAAACAATTATCGACCGAGACCAGAATACCGTGCGCATGAGCCACCGCCACCAGAGCCGAAATATCGGAAATTTCGGTCAACGGGTTGGACGGTGTTTCGAGAAAAAACAATTTGGTTTCGGGGCGAATGGCCGCTTTCCATGCCTCGACAGAGGTTTGCGACACAAAGCTGGTTTGAACGCCAAAACGCGACATGATGTTGCCCAGCAACTGCTGCGTGGCACCGAACAAACCCGTAGACGCGACAATATGGTCACCGGCGCTGCAAAAGGACATCACCAGCGCCATGATGGCCGACATCCCGGACGCCGTGGCAATGCAAGCCTCGCCCCCTTCGAGCGCCGCCAGACGATCCTGAAAAGCGGTGACCGTAGGATTGGTAAAACGCGAATAGACGTTCCCTTGATCCTCACCGGCAAATCGTGCCGCCGCTTCAGCCGCGCTATTGAAAACGAAACTGGAGGTTAAATACAACGCTTCGGAATGTTCGTTGAACTGGCTTCGTTCCTGCCCAGCACGTACTGCCAGGGTTTCCAGTTGATAATCTTTTAGGTTCATGATTCAGTCCGCCGCTTTAAGATTCAAACGCAATTGGCGCGAAACGCCCCCCTGCAACCTAGCGCCCGGAAAGCCCCCCTCGCGCGAGTGCTCTATGCTATCAAGATAGTCCGACGTCACATCGCCGGTGACGTATGAACCGTCAAAACAGGAACAATCAAACGAGTTCAACTTGGGATTTAACTCGCGTACCGAAGCGATGAGCGCATCGAGATCCTGATAGACCAGCGCATCGGCACCAATTTCGATGGCAATTTCCTCATCCGTGCGATTGGTGGCGATAAGTTCGCTGCGCGTTGGCATATCAATGCCGTAAACATTGGGGAAGCGCACGGGAGGAGAGGCTGAAGCAAAATAAACTTTAAGCGCCCCGGAAGCTCTTGCCATGTCGACGATTTCACGGCTGGTCGTCCCCCGCACAATGGAATCATCAACCAGCAAAACGCGCTTGCCTTTGAACTCTTGGCTCACGGTATTCAATTTCTGGCGTACCGATTTTTTGCGCGTGGCTTGCCCCGGCATGATGAAGGTTCGACCGATATAGCGGTTTTTCACGAAACCTTCGCGATACGGGATACCTAGACGCTGGGCCAGTTGCATGGCCGATGGGCGGCTCGAATCGGGGATCGGGATCACCACGTCGATTTCTTTAACCGTAATCAATCTGGCGACCTTGTCGGCCAGATATTCACCCATGCGCAGCCGAGTTTCATAAACCGACACCCCATCGATCACCGAATCCGGTCTGGCCAGATAAACATATTCGAAGATACACGGCGAAAGTACCGGATTTTGAGCGCACTGACGATGATGTAAATGATGCGACATGTCGATAAAAATAGCCTCTCCCGGCTCAACATCGCGCAGCACGCGGAAACCCAGCGTATCAAGCGCGACGGACTCCGAGGCCACCAGATAATCATTGCCTTCTGGCGTTTCGCTCACCCCCACCACCAGCGGACGAATGCCAAAAGGGTCACGAAAAGCCAGCAAACCATAACCGGCGATCAGTACCACCACAGCATAGGCACCTTTGCAGCGCCGATGCACTCCGGCCACCGCTGAAAAAATAGAATCCAGATCAAGTTGAAACCCTTTGGCCGACGCCTGCAACTCGTGCGCCAGAACATTAAGCAGCACTTCGGAATCCGAATTGGTGTTGATGTGCCGTTGATCCAGCCGAAACATTTCTTCCTGCAACTGCTCGGTATTGGTCAGATTGCCGTTATGCGCCAGCACTAGTCCAAAAGGGGAATTAACGTAAAAAGGTTGCGACATCGCCGAATCCGAAGAGGAACCCGCCGTCGGATAACGGCAGTGGCCGATGCCCATATTTCCCGTCAAAGCACGCATGTTGCGTGTTCTGAAAACATCACGGACTAGCCCGGAATCCTTGTGGATATGAAACGCATCGCCTTCGCCGGTAGCGATACCTGACGCATCCTGGCCTCGATGTTGGAGCACCATCAATCCGTCGTAGAGCAATTGATTGACGGGTGTGGTTGCGACGACCCCAAGAATACCGCACATAATCGTTCCTACCTGAATCGAATTCGTTTAGAGATTTCTGGCGGCAGCCAAGGCCGTCCGGCGAGCACTGCGGTTTCGAGCGGAGCGGAAAAATACGCTTCGCTCCACCACTTTTCTTTCGATACCGATGTCATCCCACCGACGGCCACCAGAGCCATAATAATAACCAGACCGCGTACGGCACCAAAAACCAGACCCAAAAGACGATCACTCAGCGTCAAGCCCAAAGCGTTGAGTAATCCTCGTACCGCCAAACGCAGCAGCGCCATCAAGACCAACACCACGACAAAAACCGCCACCCAAGCCGCAACAGTACGCATCACCGGGTCTGAAATGCTGGAAAAAAAGTAGCTTGCCACCTCGTCGCCCCACCATTTGGCGGAAAAAAAAGCCAAGCCCCAAGCGACCAGCGCAATAATTTCACCCACCACACCACGCCAGACACCCAAGAGCACAGAGGCCGCCAGCACAGTCATAACAACGTAGTCAAAGCTGGTCATTGCTTGGCCGAGATAACGCCATTAATACCGATCCGTTTCATTTTTTCGAGTGCTTTGTCGGCCACATCACGACTTGAGAAAGGGCCGGCGCTGACACGAGTTTTCTTGCCATCCGGCCGATCCAGAGACTCGGTAAATACCTTGATGCCAAGCTCATCTATTTTTACCTGTAACAGTTTAACGTTAGCCGGGTTGGAAAAAATGCCGACCACAATGACGAACGCCCCACCACCGGCGGCGGGGCTGTCACCCGATTGGCCGTTGAGGATAGCGGCGGCGCGTTGCACTTCGCTGGCATTCCTGGCAACCGGTTTTTCATCGAGTTTTTCTGACAATTTCGCGGGCGTTTTCCCAACCGGTTTTTCTGTCGATTTTTCCGGCGCCTTTTCGGCTATTTTCTCTTTTTTTATTTCCACCGGATTGAGCGGCGCCTTATCCGCAAGCTTCGCCTCAGCGTCTGCTGCAGCGACGGCTCCCGGTTTTTCGGGGTCGGCATTTTTTTCGTCAGGAAACGCAACCGGTGTCGATTTAAACTTGAGGCTCAAGGGCGTTTGATCCTGTCCGGGAATGCGTATCTGGACATCCTGAACCTGCTGCTTAGGTTCTTCATCCATGACCATCGGCAACACCACAGCGGCTAAGCCAGAAAAGGCAAAAGCACCGATAAGACGGCGGCGTGCCCGTTTTTTTAACTGTAAATTTGTGTCGGAAGAGTCGGACATCGGTGTCTTAGGCGTCTGAAAAGTCATGTTATGTCGGATGACGGTCTCCGGTAGGATGAGTCAAGGCTTAAGTTTCATCTCGCGCATGACCGCCGCCACCGTGTAAAACGACCCAAAGATGAGAATTCTATCATTTTCCCCTGCCCGCTTGGCAGCGCACATGAAAGCTTCCGCAGGAGAAGGACAACGTTCAATCTGACCGCCCAACTTCCCTAACTCAATCACGGTCGCCAGAACCTCAGCCGTAGCGCCTCGCGGCACCGCCAAACTGGCCACAAACCAGACATCAATTTTTCCAGCTAAAGCCGCCAAAGCCCCTGCAATATCCTTATCTGCCAGCATTCCAACGACCGCATAAGTTTTCTCAAAAAAGCCCATCTCGCCCAAATTGTCCGCCAAAACAGCAACCGCCTGAGGATTGTGTGCCACGTCCAACACCTTAATCGGTCGCCCCGGCACCACCTGAAAACGCCCCTTTAATTCGGGTTCCATCAGCCCGCGCCGGATAGCTTGCATGGACACCGGCAAGCACGCCTTGAGGGTATCAATGACCATTAGCCCCGTCGCCGCGTTACGCAATTGACAATCACCGCGCAAAGCCGGGTTCGCCAAGCCACCGCGACGGATTAGCCTGCCGTTGTCTTGAGAAAAAGCCGAATGTTCAGCGCAAGATGGCGCCTCGCGTTGCCAAAACGTCCACTGTGTTTTATCGCCGAAATAGCCGAAATCACGACCCAACAAACGCAAATTGGCACCTATCGTTGATGCATGATCAAGCAAAGATTGCGGCGGCTCGGGGTCGGCGCAAAGCGCGGGCTTTCCGCCGCGATAAATTCCCGCTTTCTCGAAACCGATCGATTCACGCGTCGCCCCCAGCCAGTCGGTATGATCCAGCGCAATGCCGGTAACAACGGCACAATCGGCGTCATAGGCATTGACGGCGTCGAGACGGCCACCGAGACCCACCTCAAGAATAACAATCTCAACCTGATGCTCGGCAAAAACTTCCCACGCGGCCAGCGTGCCAAATTCAAAATAAGTCAGCGCACAGTTGTCGGCTGACTTCCGTGCGGCTTCAACCCGAGCGAAAGCACGGCACACCATTTGATCATCGACCATGGCACGATCAACCCGGATTCGCTCGTTATACTCCAGTAAATGCGGCGAGGTATAACAACCGACTTTGTAACCGGCGAAAGAATAAATGGCTTCAAGATAGGCACAGGTCGAACCTTTGCCGTTAGTTCCTCCGACGATAATCAGCGGACACGTCTGCTTTTGCTGCAACTTAGCCTTAACGCGACTCACTCGCTCCAGCCCCAGCTCGATTCCGTCCTCACCTTTGGGGTGAAGACTTTCAAGATAAGCCAGCCATTCAGACAATAAAACCATCAACGTTCTTTCTCTAACGATTGGTTGTTGAAGACACGCCTATCGATGACCTGAAAACGGCTAAGAGACTGACGCCCGAGTATTTTTCACACAGACTCACCAGCCGGAGCGAATCACTTTTTCAGCCCAAAATAGCGCAATGATCGTTTTCCCATCCGTGATC
>CAIWVX010000063.1 GCA_903916205.1 uncultured beta proteobacterium | reverse complement strand
GTTCTGCAATCGCTGATGTCTACCGACAGTTTTGAGACATGCCTGATTGATGCGGTCAATCGTGGTGGCGATGCCGATACCACCGGAGCCATTGTCGGCTTGTTAGCGGGCGCACTTTATGGACTCGACGCATTACCCAATCGCTGGCTCAAAGCGCTCGATCCCAAAGTGAATACGGCTTGCCGAATTCAAGCGCAGGCTTTGAGCCGGCTTTAGGACACGCTCCGATTTAACCTGAATCGCGTACAGGGAATGCGAGCCGGTACAATCGTGGGAAAAATGAGTAAAGCCACCCCGATACACACCCGGTAACAAAGGAAAATAGCTGAATGAAACAAATTACGTCGCGCGAAAATCCGCATTTCAAAGCGCTAAAAAAACTTTGCATGAGCGGTCGTGAGCGTCGAAAAACGGGGCTCGCCGTCCTTGATGGTTTGCATCTTATCGAATGTTTTGTCGCGCATTGCGGAGCACCGATGGAAATCCTCTTCAGTGAGCGTGGCGTATTGCTGGCTGAACATGCCCAATTTATTGAACGAGGCGGTGCCGGCGATAATGTCAGTATTTTATCGGACGCACTTTTTGCTGAATTGGCAACGGTGGAGACGCCGAGTGGAATGATGGCGGTGGTGTTACAACCGCGCTGTATTCATTCGCTCAATCAGGAAATAGACGCGGTATTGCTTGATGGCATTCAAGACCCCGGCAACTTGGGGTCGATTTTCCGCAGCGCAGCGGCCGCAGGGTTTCGGCAGATTCTTCTTTCTGTGGATTGTGCTCAAGCGTGGTCGCCTAAAACCTTACGTGCGGCGATGGGCGCGCATTTTCAGCTTGATATTCACGAAAGTTGTGATCTGCCGGCCTTTCTCGGTGCTTACCGTGGAAAAGCCATTTTGACCACGCTCGATGCCGCCCCAGAACTTTATTCGCTTGATCTCAAAACACCGGTGGCCTGGGTCTTTGGCAATGAAGGGCAGGGGGTTCGCCCCGAGGTCTCTGAATCAATTGAATGGCAAGCTCGAATCCCCATGCCGGGGGAAATTAATTCACTCAACGTAGCCGCTGCCGCCGCCATCTGTTTGTTTGAGACGGTCAGACAGCGGCAAGTCAATTAGGGCGTTTCACAACTGGAAAGCCAGCCACAGCAACAAGCCTTCCGCCAGTTCTCGCCAGATTCCTGGGCGATGTGAAACATAAGGCGTCGCCTCCTGTTTTCGGGCCTCGATCCAGCGGGCAAAACCATGCACCGCTTGATGGTCATAAAAGGCCACCATCATTTCATAATTCAGGTAAAGGCTTCGGCCATCAATGTTGGCCGATCCGCATAAGGCCAGTTCATCGTCAATGATGACGGCTTTGGCGTGGAGCATTTCTGGATGCAGCCAAACGCGCCCCCCGGCTTCAACCAAATCACGCAACAGACGATGGCGAGCAAAATCGGCTAGGCGGTGGTTGGAACGGGCCGGGAGCACCAAATCAATTTCTATCCCGCGCCGTGCGGCGAGTGACAGGGCCATTCCCAGCGAGGTGTCGGGGACAAAGTAAGGGGTCACCATCAGAATTCGTCGCTGGGAAGTAAAGCACGCCGAAAGCAGCAAAATAGCAATGGTATCGTCGTGCCGATCCGGGCCGCTCGCGACCAACTGCGCCAACGACTCTCCCCCCGGAATACGCGGCTCGTAAAGGCAATAATCACGCACCGAGCGTTCGCTGGCAAAAGCCCAATCCTGCTCAAATTGGTGTTGCGCTTGGCGGGCCAGCTCACCGCTCAGGTCAAAACTTAGATCAACCCAAGGCTTACGTTTCCTAATCGCCCGCTGATCGCCCTCAAAATATTCAGCCGCCAGATTCCGCCCACCGCACCATAAATGAACGTCATCGGCGATGAGCATTTTGCGGTGGTTGCGAAGATTAGTCCGCCCACGCCGAGAGGAAAAAAACGGCGGGACAAAGCGCACCACTTCGACCCCTGCCGCCCTGAACGCATTGAGATCAGGATAGCCCCCCAGATAAATGCCGATACCGTCAATCAGCAGACGCACCCGAACCCCTTCTCGCGCCCGCTGCTTCAGTTTCTCGCCAATTTCATCGCCGAGCACGTCACGCCCGAGTAGAAAAGTACACACCGCCAGCGAACGCTCGGCGCGATCAATCAGCCGCCGTAAGGCATTTAAAGAATGAGTACCATCTTCATGGATGACCAGCGCGTCATACGTAACGGGGTTGGGCAAACCCATCGCCAAACCAAGCTGATGCGAACGCACCGCCGTGGCATGCTCGGCTGAAAACGGCAACCCCATCCGTCGAGCCTCTTTTATGGGACGCGATGCCAGAACTTTGCGGCTACCAAAGACCAAATACAGCGGCAAAATGAGATAGGGAATTAACAAAATGCCCAGTACCCAGGCAATCGCCGCCGAAGGATGACGACGCTGATGCAAGGTATGCGAAGCCATGACATAGATCACCAGACCGACCGCCGCCAGCAGCGCATCAAGCACCTCCCAATGGCGACCAATCAGATCAAGAAAAATCACAAACCTTACTCCGCATTCAATCAATAATTGTACCGAAGTTCTTTATGAAGACTATCTTGAAATTTCGCAAGTAATGTGCCCTTTTGCCGGGCAGTATTGTTTTGATCCGCTGCGGGAGCCTGACGGCCTGCCTGTGGTGAGCGCGTGGTGCGCGGCGGTTCGTGGAACAACAACCCACAAAACGCCGGCGCTGCCAACCGCAACAGCAACACCACGACGAACCGAAACAACAACAACGGTTTGCGTCCTGCCAGTACGCTCTCTAACGCCAGAGCCGCCGCATTTAAGGACGCGGTGGGTGTGCCTAGGAGCATCCACAGGTCGTCATGATGAGCGGCAGCACCCCGCCTCCGTCTTGCCGGGCAACCGGGACGGAGCGGTCCCAAAATTAAATAGGGAAGCGCCGAACAAGCCGCCGCAAGTTTAGTCAGCAAGGGCAAATTGAGACGCAATTTTGAACAAAATCGATTTTTCATCGGATAAATGGCCGTTTATGAGCTGG
>CAIWVX010000062.1 GCA_903916205.1 uncultured beta proteobacterium | reverse complement strand
TATCGTGGTCTGGCGAAGAACGCCAACCGAGCCTTCGCCATGCTGGCGATGCTCAATATCAACAAATGGGGACGACCTCTGACAGGAGAGGTGCGCCCGGCATGAGCCGGACAGGGGGGAATACCCCGCCTGCCAGCTCATAAACGGCCATTTATCCGATGAAAAATCGATTTTGTGCAAAATTGCGTCTCAATTTGCCCTTGCTGACTAAACTTGCGGCGGCTTGTTCGGCGCTTCCCTAAATAATTAGCCACTAAGAATCATATTGTCACGATGAATGAGTTCAGTCTCGTCGACATACCCGAGAATTTCTTCGATTTCGGCACTGGGTCGGCGGGCGATGCGGCGGGCGTCGCTGCTGCTGTAATTCGCCAGTCCGCGGGCAACTTCTATCCCTTGTGGTGAAATGCAGGCCACCGCTGCGCCGCGTTCGAAGTCGCCTTGGACTTCAATGACGCCGATGGGCAGTAAGCTTTTTCCATCGCTTAAGGCTTGAACTGCACCGGCGTCGAGGAGTAGACGGCCATTGAGTTGCAGATGGTCGGCGAGCCATTGTTTACGGGCGTTAAGCGGCTGAGTTTCGGATATAAGCAAGGTTCCAACGGATTCGCCTCGCGCGAGGCGAGGCATCACATCGGGTTCGCGGCCATTGGCGATGACGGTGTGTGCGCCGCTATTGGCCGCACGTTTGGCGGCGAGGACTTTGGTGATCATGCCGCCTTTACCTAATGGGCTGCCGGCCCCACCGGCCATCGCTTCCAGTGCCGGATCGCCAGCGCGCGCTTCAGCAATCAGTGTCGCACTGGCCACTTTGCGCGGGTCGGCGGTGAATAAGCCTTGCTGGTCGGTCAGGATGATCAGGCCGTCGGCGTCCACGAGGTTGGCGACCAGCGCGCCAAGCGTATCGTTATCGCCGAATTTGATTTCGTCAGTCACGACCGTATCGTTCTCGTTAATGATCGGCACCACGCCGAACTTGAGCAAGGTGGTGAGTGTCGAGCGAGCGTTGAGGTAGCGTGTGCGATCAGCGAGATCTTCGTGCGTCAGCAACACTTGGGCGGTGTGCAAGCCGTGGCGAGAAAAGGCTCTTTCATACACTTGAACTAGGCCCATTTGGCCGACAGCCGCGCAGGCTTGTAGTTCATGTACGGCGCTGGGGCGTTTGACCCAGCCTAAGCGCTGCATACCGCAGGCGATGGCTCCTGAGGAAACCAGCACGACTTCTTTGTGCTGTTGACGTAGTTCGGCAATTTGCCTTGCCCATTCGTCGATAGCCGCTAGATCTAGGCCTTCACCATTGTTGGTCACGAGGGCTGAGCCCACCTTAATTACGAGTCGTTTAGCGTCGGCAATGTGGGTCGTGTTCATGCTTTGTCGTCGGTTTCGGAGTCTTCAGGGAAAAAGCGGTCAATGACTAAATCAGCCATCGGCGGCGGAGGCGTCAAGGTATCGAGGGCGTCCTGTAGCTTATAGATCAACTGACGGCAGCCTTCACCGTTGATGGCACTGATGCGAAAAACAGGGGCGCCCGCCGTATCGTAGCCGTTAAGAAAGTCGGCGACGCGCTGCTCTCGATCCTCTTCGGGGATTAAGTCCAGTTTGTTGAGGATAAGCCAGCGTGGTTTTGCCGCAAGTTCAGGGTTGTATTTTTCGAGTTCATGGACAATGGCTTTGGCGTCGTACACCGGATCAGCTTCAGGATCGGGCGGCGCCAAATCGACAATGTGTAGCAGGACGCGAGTGCGTGCTAGGTGCTTGAGAAATCGGATGCCGAGACCAGCGCCTTCGGCGGCTCCTTCGATTAAGCCCGGAACGTCGGCAATGACGAAGCTTTTGTTCTCGCTGACGCGGACGACGCCGAGGTTCGGGTGCATGGTGGTAAACGGATAGTCCGCCACCTTCGGGCGTGCGGCTGAGACGCTGCGGATAAAGGTGCTCTTGCCCGCGTTGGGCAGGCCGAGCAGACCGACGTCGGCGAGCACCCGTAGTTCCATGCGTAGGTCGCGTTCTTCACCGGGTTCGCCTTTGGTGCATTGGCGGGGCGCGCGATTTAGGCTGGACTTGAAGTGAATATTGCCCAGTCCGCCGCGTCCGCCTTTGGCAATTAGACGTTTTTTTCCGTCGACATCAAGGTCGGCCACAATGGCGTTGGTATTGACGTCAAAGATCACCGTACCGACGGGAACGTGCATGACAATATCTTTTCCCCCTTTGCCATAGCAATCGCTGGAAGCGCCGTTTTCGCCGCGCTGAGCGATAATTTTTCGGGTGTAACGGAATTCGATCAGGGTATTCAGATTACGGTCTGCGACTACGTAGATGCTGCCGCCACGACCACCGTCGCCACCGTCTGGCCCGCCTTCCGGTTCGTATTTTTCGCGCCTGAACGAAGCGACACCATTGCCGCCGTCTCCGGCCGCAATATAGATTTTTGCCTCGTCAATAAATTTCATGGAACACGATCTTTCACAAGTACGGGAAATATAAATTATTAGGATTCACACCTATTCAATCGCCCTTTTGAGAGCCTGCATAGGGTGCAGTGAATCGGTGAGTTGACCTTGGCCGCTCGGTGATTCTTGGGTTTTCGGAACAGTTTTGATTGTAACTGTGATCGTTTGTTTGGTCACGATTTTGGTGACTTTTAACCTGATAGAATGCGTGGCAATAAAAACCACCGATTTTGAAAGAAATTACAGCTTATGGGTTATGAACAGATTGCTGCGGTTGATATGGGTTCCAACAGTTTTCGTATGCAGGTCGGGCGTGTTGTTGATGACCAGATTTACCCGCTGGATACCTTAAAGGAATCGGTGCGACTGGCTTCTGGCTTAACCGCCGACAAAATGCTTGACGAACCTGCTCAGCAACGAGCTTTAGACACTTTGGGTCGTTTTGGCGAGCGTTTGCGCGGCTTTCAAAAAGAGGCAGTACGGGTGGTGGCGACCAACACGCTACGGGTGGCTAAAAATGCCAAGCAATTTATCCCACAGGCTGAAGAGGCACTCGGTTTCCCGATTGAGATTATCGGTGGACGCGAAGAAGCCCGGCTGATCTACATTGGTGCCGCCCATGCGTTGCCAACGTCGAGGTACAAACGCCTAGTGGTCGATATCGGCGGCGGCTCCACCGAATTTATCATCGGGCGAAAACACGACCCGCTGGTGATGGAATCCTTGTTCATGGGATGCGTCAGCTATTCGCTGCGATTTTTTCCCGACGGCAAGGTCGATAAGAAACGCTTTTATGAAGCAGAGGTCGCGGCCGCACAAGAGATTCAGAGCATCGCCAAGGATTACCGGCGAGTCGGCTGGACAGAGGCCGTGGCCTCTTCGGGTACGGCACGGGCGATTGCCGATATTTTGGAAAACAGTGGGTTTAACCCGGATGGGATGAGCGGGATTACGCGCGAGGGTCTGGTCAAACTGAAAGCTCTGCTCATCCGTGCCGGTTCGGCGGCAGATTTAAAGCTGTCGGGGATGCGTGCTGAGCGGATACCGGTTTTCCCCGGTGGCATTGCGATCATGTCCGCGATATTCAACGAGCTAGGTATCGAGCGGATGATTTATTCAGAAGGCGCGTTGCGACTCGGCGTGCTCTACGATCTGCTCGGACGATTTCATCATCACGACATGCGTGATGCGACCGTGCAACAATTTATGCGTCGCTATCAAGTGGATAACCTGCAAGTCGCACGGGTAGGGCGCACCGCACTCGAATTATTGGGGCAGTTGATCAAGATTGATCAGCACGAACATGAAAACGATGTCCGTTTTCTGAATTGGGCGGCGGCGCTGCATGAAATCGGAATTTCAATTGCCCACGGCGGATTTCACAAGCACGGCGCTTACATTGTGACCTATGCCGATATGCCCGGTTTTTCTAAAAAGGATCAGGAGCGTCTTGCCGTTCTGATCCTCGGGCAACGTGGCAAGCTCGAGAAACTATCCTCCACACCGGCAAGCGATGGGATCTGGCGTCTGGTTTTCGCGCTGCGTCTGGCGGCTTTATTGCATCGCTCGCGTGATGACCATCCGCTACCGATCGTTGCTGTCAACTATACGGGAAGCGGATTTCAGTTTGATCTTCCTGCGGATTGGCTGAATGCCAACCCCCTCAGTGCCGTAGCCCTGACCGAAGAAGCCCTTGTCTGGCAGCGTATCGGCTTGCCGCTACAGATCAAGCGCCGTTCGGTGGCTTAGGTTTGTTCTGTCAAGGTGTGCAGACAGATTCAACCTAAAAACCGCAGTTACAAAATGCCATAAGCATTATTTACAAGGAACCAATGGTGATTGTATCGATCTTTGAAATTCTGAACATCCACCGGTCATTCCTGCGCCTACGTAAAAAACTAAGGAAGCGCAGAACAAGCCGCAGCAAGTTTAGTCAGCAAGGGC
>CAIWVX010000061.1 GCA_903916205.1 uncultured beta proteobacterium | reverse complement strand
CCTTGATCTAATGCTTGTTGATTCACATTGTCACCTTGACTTGCCGGGTCTTTCTGAGAATCTCCCTCAAGCACTTGAGTTGATGCAAAAAAACCAGGTCACCCATGCCGTCTGTGTTGGCATCAATCTTGAAGATTTACCACGCGTTCTAGCCCTTGCCGAGGCGCACCCTCATATCTTCGCTTCTGTTGGCGTTCACCCTGAAACAACCGGGGTTCGTGAGCCAAGCCTTGAAGCGCTTGTTGATCTGGCGCGGCACCCGAAAATTATCGCCATCGGGGAAACCGGACTCGACTATTACTGGCACAAGGAAGCGCCTGAATGGCAGCGTGAGCGATTTCGTGTCCATATTCGAGCCGCTCATGCGGCTAATAAGCCGTTGATCCTCCATAACCGGGAGGCCACCGCTGATGTATTGCGTATTTTGTCCGAGGAAAAGGCGAGTGAGGTGGGTGGCATCTTCCATTGCTTTACTGAAACGTGGGAGGTGGCTCAGCAAGCGCTGGATTATGGGTTCTATATTTCGCTTTCGGGAATTGTCACCTTTAAGAACGCCTTGGCGATCAAAGAGGTGGCGCGGCGAATTCCACTGGATCGTCTACTCATCGAAACGGATGCGCCTTATTTGGCTCCCGCTCCTTTTCGCGGAAAAATAAATCAGCCAGGCTACGTCAGATACGTGGCCGAAGAAATTGCCCGTTTGCGTGATTGTTCGTTTGACGAGATTGCGGCGGCCACGACGGACAATTTCTTCCGCCTCTTTCCATTGGCAAAAAGGAGAGTTAACCCATGAAGAAAACTGCTTTTTTGTTTGCGATGCTGATCCCGGCCTTGGTGTTTGCCGGTGCCTATGAAGAGATGGAACAGGCGGTTATTCGCCGTGATGCCTCCTCCGTGATTGAGTTACTTGGACGGGGAATGGACATTAATACCGTCGATAGAGCCGGTGACACCTTGCTAATTCAAGCCGTTCGACTTGATATGCCGGAGCTGATGGACTATTTGATTCAGCGACGAGCACGGTTGAACAACCGCAACCGCAATGGCGAGACGGCACTGAGTATTGCCGCCTTCGTCGGAAAATTTCCGTATGTGCAAAAAATTGTCGAAGCCGGTGCGGAATTAAATTTCTATGGCTGGCCCCCGCTCTCTTACGCGGCGTTCAACGGGCATATCGAGATTGTCGACTACCTGCTAAAACGCGGTGCCGAAATCGACGCAAAGACTCAAAACGGTTCAACAGCACTCTTTTTGGCGGCACGAAATGGTCATGTTGACGTTGTCAAACTTCTGCTGAACAAAGAAGCCGATCTGTTGATTGCCAACGAAAACGATGAAACGCCTGTCGATGCGGCGGCGAAGGGGGGGCATAGTGAAATTGAGGCATTATTGCGTGATGCCGGAGGCCGTTCGGGTCAGTCTTCTCCTGTGCATGTCGATTTTGAGACAAAAGACGACCCTCAATCGGATGCTAAGCCGTGATCGGCCCGCGGTCACTCTCGATGGATAGGAAGCACCCGGAGTTTTCCGGTTTTCAGAAATCGGCTAACGATTCGGTAAATTTCTGGGTTGAAACGGGCTTCAGGCCGTGAGTTGAGTAATTCATGCAGTCCGGCTTCATTCTGCATACGGCCCAGATAGCGCCAATGATCCAGTAGATGAAAATCTTCGCGCATTCCAAATTCATCGCGCTCAATCAGCGCCACCGGGCCGGGATGCGGGCAAGGGCTTAATTTCAACTTGCTCAGTGCGGCCATTAGCCGGGCGCTGTGCATTGAGAGGGACTCTTTCCCGACACAGGCCCCTCGGCAGTTTTTTTGTTTGAATCCGACGCAGGCTTCATCGGTTTTACCTCGCCCGAATCCGCTCAAATTGAGGCACAAATGATGGGCTTCAACGATTTTCCGCAAAGATTGCATGGCCTCGTGCGGGTTTAAAAAAAGCCCAAATAGATCGGGCGTGAGCGAAAAATCGAGATTGGAATTAAAAACGAGTTGCGGCCGGAAATCACCTTCTCCGTGTTGAAGCATTTGCCATGAACAAAGCTCATCCAGTGGTTTTTTCCTTGAAGCGGCTAATTCAAGTTCGGCTAGCCGCGCCCCAAATTCACCCGCCGTCTCGCGCCATTCGATGTGCCAGGTGGTACGAGCCAGCACGCTATCGCAGTTAGCCGGGGAAAAATGAGCCAGAACCTGTTGCCGAATATTGGCACTCCGCTTCACGAGTAGCAGTTCGCCTG
>CAIWVX010000060.1 GCA_903916205.1 uncultured beta proteobacterium | reverse complement strand
CGTTTAACCGGACAGTAGTGGCTTGATATATACAATCCGCCAGTTTTCTATTAGACTATTTCCCCTCGCTGCATCGGTACATTCAACCCTGAACCTGTGTCGAAATGTGATAAATGGTTAGCACTAATTTGTTTCCGGCGGCGTGAGCTGCCGTTTTTGTTTTAGAGCGTCATCAAGGGGTTAGACATGTCACACCTTATGAATAATTATGCGCGTTTGCCCGTGGCTTTTAGTCATGGCGACGGTAGCTGGGTAACCGACACCGAGGGAAAAATCTATCTTGATGCTTTGTCGGGCGTTGCGGTATCGACGCTGGGGCACAATCATCCTGATTTAGTCGCTGCGATTGCCGCTCAGGCCGGGCGACTGTTGCATACCTCTAACCTTTATATGATGCCGCAACAGGAGCAACTGGCTGACAAGTTGGCCGCACTGTCTGGCATGGATGAAGTTTTTTTCTGCAATTCAGGATGCGAAGCCAACGAGGCGGCGATAAAGTTGGCGCGGTTTTATGGGCATCAGCAGGGGGTTGATAATCCAGTCATTATTGTTATGGAAAAAGCGTTCCATGGACGAACGCTGGCGACCCTTTCTGCCACCGGAAATCGTAAGGCTCAAGTCGGTTTTGAGCCGCTAGTTTCTGGCTTTGTGCGGGTGCCTTACAACGATCTTGAGGCCATCAAGGCGGTTGCTGCACAGAATAAATCGGTGGTTGCCGTGATGTTCGAAATCATTCAAGGCGAAGGCGGTATTCACTTGGCAGACTTTGAGTATCAACGCCGCTTGCGTCAGCTTTGTGATGAGCAGGGCTGGTTGCTGATCTGCGACGAAGTACAGTGCGGCATGGGACGGACTGGCCTGTGGTTCGGTTTTCAACACGCCGGTATTCTTCCCGATGTAGCCACTCTGGCTAAAGGGCTGGGCAGCGGGGTGCCGGTTGGTGCCTGTATTACGGCGGGCAAAGCGTCGGGGCTGTTCGGCCCCGGAAATCATGGATCGACCTTTGGCGGCAATTTTTTGGCCACGACGGCGGCGCTCACCACCATTGAGGTGATCGAGAAAAAACAGTTGATGGCCAACGCCGTATTGATTGGCAGTCTGATTCGTAATGGGCTGGCTGAGGCGCTTGCTGGGGTGGCGGGACTCGTTGAAATTCGCGGCATGGGTTTGATGATCGGCATTGAGCTTGATCGCCCCTGTGGGGTATTGGTGCGCCGTGGATTGGAGGCGGGTTTACTGATTAACGTGACCGCTGACACAGTTGTCCGCCTGTTGCCGCCATTGACCTTCAGCGAAAGCGAAGCGCTCCAGTTGGTGCGGCGATTGTCGCAACTGATACGTGATTTTCTTACTGACGGAGCGTTGGAAAAGCAATGAACAATCCACCGCAAAGGCGCGAAGAGGCAAAGAAAACGTGCTTCGCAGAAAATCCCCTTGGGGGACACAGGAAACCCTCTGTCGTAAAAGCTTTCTTTGCGAAATCTTTATTCCTTTGCGCCT